>JBDSAQ010000202.1:0-4084 GCA_039922095.1 Ginsengibacter sp.
TGAAATTGCAATTTGTAGACATTGTAAAATGTGTTTAGAACTACAAGTTGCTTTTTTCTTTTAAAACCTTCACTATACTACTTTTCCACCTATGTGTATTACTCCTTAACTTGACGCCAATGCGCAAGGGCGGGAGTTCAGACAAATTATGACACTATCAAAGTGCATAATGGAATTATAGTAGCAGAGAGAGCAAAGAAAATGAAGGTTCAACATTTATCATTCAATTGCCAATATTATGAAAACATTTTTTTCTAAAGTCTACATTGTTTTATTACTTGTTGTGTTTGCAGCTAATGCAAATGCGCAGAAGAATTCACTTTATATTGACTCTTTAAAGAAAATATTATTAACGGAACGAGAAGATACGAATAAGGTAAATACTTTAAATGCGTTAGCGTCTCAATTTAATATCAATCTTGACAGTATGAATGCTGCAACGTATGCTAATACTGCATTGTTGCTTGCAAAAAAAACAAATTTTAAAAAAGCCATGGCCAACGCTTATTCATCTTTAGGTTTGGCTTGTATGAATGGAGGTAATTCCACTGAAGCATTAAAATTTTATAATGTTGCTTTAACTATTTATAAAAAAATAAATGACAAAACAAGTATTGCAAACACCTATAGTTTTATGGCAGGTCTTTATTATGGTTTAGAGAACCTCTCTGAAGCTCTGCAAAATTCATTATCTGCACTAAAAGTTTGGGAAGAATTGGGAGATAAATCCCATATCGCTGATAGCTATCAATATACAGGCGCTGTCTACAGTGCTTTAGGAAATAATTCCGAAGCATTAAAATTTTATTTTCTGGCATTAAAAATCCAAAAAGAAAAAGAGAATAAAAATCGCATTGCACAAACCTACCTTAGTATTGGCGAATGTTATACAAATGAAAAACAATATGCAAAAGCAACGTATTATGATAGCTTAGGCTATGTTATTTACAAAGGGTTAAGTGACAAAGGTTTTGACTGGGGGATACCTTTTGCCTTAAACAGCATTGCAACAAACTATGATAATGAGGGAGATTTTGATATAGTTGCAGGAAATAAAATCAGTGGGGATAAAAACTATATAAAGGCACTTAAGTATTATTTGTTGGCTTTGGAGGAATGGAAAAAACTTGGATGGAAAGCTTCTTATTCTGAAGTTATTTCAAATATTGGATACTTATATTTAAAACTTAATGATATAGGTAAAGCCAAAAAATACCTTAAGGAAGGTGCCCAGGAAGAAAAAGATTTGAATACGATGAGAGGACTAATGGATAATTATTTAAATCTCTCAATAGTTGACAGTATAGAAAGGAATTATGAGCAGGCTTACAACAATTATAAAACATATATTATTTATCGCGATAGTATTTATAATGATGAGAAGACAAAAAAATCTGTTAAGGTTCAAATGCAATATTCCTTTGATAAAAAAGAGGCAATTGCTAAAGCGGAACAAGAAAAAAAAGATGCTGATTCAAGGCGAATAAAGAATCAGCAATACTTTGCTATAGCTACACTTGCTGTAATTGTGTTAGCTGCGATAATAATTGCTTTCATACAATTCAGGAGCAACAAACAAAAGAAGCAAGCCAATCTTTTATTACAACAACAAAAGCAAAAAGTAGAAATTACTTTATCAGAACTAAAATCTACCCAAGCCCAACTCATCCAATCAGAAAAAATGGCTTCACTCGGTGAACTCACCGCAGGCATTGCACATGAAATACAAAACCCGTTAAACTTCGTAAACAATTTTTCTGAAGTGAATACCGAGTTGATTGATGAGGCAGGGCAGGAAATAGATAAAGGGAATATTGGTGGAGTGAAAACAATTCTCAATGATATCAAAGAAAACGAACAAAAAATAAATCATCACGGCAAACGAGCCGATGCAATTGTAAAAGGAATGTTGCAACATTCACGCATCAGCGCCGGGCAAAAAGAACTCACAGATATTAATGTTTTGGCTGATGAGTATTTAAGATTGGCTTATCATGGACTAAAAGCCAAAGACAAATCTTTCAATGCGAAATTTACAACTGATCTTGATAAAACAATTGAAAAAATAAATATTATTCCACAGGATATTGGAAGAGTGATATTGAATTTACTGACCAATGCATTCTATGTTGTTAATGAAAAAAAGAAGCAGGTAGAGCAAGACCTAACAGGTTTTAAAAACCTGTTAGGTCTGGAGCATTACGAACCAACAGTTTCAGTAAGCACAAAAAAGATAGCTAACAAAGTTCTTATTAGTGTAAAAGACAATGGCAATGGCATTCCTCAAAAAATCTTAGTAAAAATTTTCCAGCCATTCTTTACTTCCAAACCAACAGGGCAGGGAACAGGATTGGGTTTGAGTTTGAGCTATGATATTATTAAAGCACATGGAGGTGAAATAAAAGTGGAGACGCAAGAAGGTAAAGGAAGTGAGTTTATAATTCAATTACCATTTGTCTGAATCACAGATTAATAGGATTAAAAGATTACACTGATTTTATATAATGCCAGAATTAAAATATAAAGACATAACCGAAAAAAATATAGGTGCTTTCTGAGAAGTACATGAAATCTGTGAAATCCATAAATCCGGTTAAATCACATGGAGGTGAGTTGAAAGTTGATACCAACGAAGATGAGTATGCTGAGTTTACTGTTATCCTTCAAACTTCTTATTAAAATTTCCCTCATGAATCGAAATTCATTATCAGCCTATTTTTTTCTGCTGCTGTTTGCCTCTACCCTGTCTTTTGGACAGAAACCGGAAGCCGATAGCATCAAAAAATTATTGGCACAAAACCCATCCGATACCAGCCGGGTGTTGTTACTGATCCGGTTAAGTAATGCTTATAATTTTTACCTGCCAGACTCTGCAATAATTCTTGCACAAGAGGCCGTTCAGGCTACTCAAAGGCTGCACTTTGTCAGGGGCGAGGCACGGGCATTAAATGTTTTGGGATCAGCGTTACGCCTGCAGGGGGAGTTGCCGCAATCCCTGGAGACCTGTATTAAAGCTCTGCAGATCAGTCGAACGATTCATGACCGGGAGAGTGAGGCAAGAAGCCTGATTTTTATCGGCGTTGTCTATTCGCAACTTGGTGAGTTCCGGCTGGCGCTTTCCTATTTTCAGCAAGCCCGTGAAATCCCTGAACATTTTCGACAAACTGATATTCCCTTTCTGACCAACATCGGGAATACTTACGAACGCATGAACCGGCTCGATTCGGCGTTGTATTTTGAAAAACAGGCCTATGCAATGTTGAAAGATTTGCACGGGAGCACTTTGTTATCACTCGTCATGACGAGCCTTGGTATCATCGAGGCCCGGTTGGGGAATACAAGCGTTGCCTTAGGCTACTACCGGGGTGCGCTTGAGAATTCTTATATTACGGGTGACCTGCTCAATAGGGGCAGAGTTCAATATCGTATAGCAGAGCTTTACAATCAACTCCATCAACCGGATTCCAGTCTGTTCTATGCCCGGCTTTCATTTGTTAACAGTCAGCGTGCTTCCTCCCAATTATCACAACTAAACGCCAGCAATCTATTAGTGAAACTCTACGAGGCTAAAGGTAATCCGGATAGTGCATTTCATTACCAACAAATCACAATGGCATCCAAAGACAGTTTGTTCGGGCCCGAAAAATTTCAACGTTTACAAATGTTTGCTCTCACTGAACAACAACGTCAACAGGAAATTTTGCAGACGCAGGAAGACTTTAAAAATAAAATAAAATTGTATGCTTTACTTGCAGTATTAGGAGTGTTTTTATTACTTGCAATCATGCTCTATCGCAACAATCGTCAGAAGCAAAAGGCTAATGCCTTACTTCATTATCAAAAAAACGAAATTCAGAATACCTTAACTAAATTAAAATCAACTCAATCCCAACTTATTCAATCAGAAAAAATGGCTTCTCTTGGTGAACTTACTGCTGGCATTGCGCATGAAATACAAAACCCATTGAATTTTGTAAATAATTTTTCTGAAATAAGCGTAGAGCTTTTGTCTGAACTGAAAGAAGATACAATGACTAAATTGTCGGAGCAGGATCAGTTGCATGCCGAATCGATTTTAAAGGAC
>JBDSAQ010000203.1:0-8827 GCA_039922095.1 Ginsengibacter sp.
TACTACACCCCAATGATGTAAATATATGTGATGGATTTGTGGAGATAACACCATCGCCAAAATCCCAGGAATAGGTATAGCCAGGGGTACCTCCAGAGGCGGTTGGTGTAAAAGCTACATTAGCTCCCGAACAGGCATTATCTGTAAATGTAAAATCTGTAATTGGTTTTTGATTTACTGTTACCGTTGCGAATGCAGTATCTAAACAACCAGATGAATTCATCCCTATTACCCTATAAGTAGTTGTTACATTCGTATTAGTGGTAACTGTTGCACCAGTTGTAGAACTTAGGGCAGTTGAGGGAGACCAGGCATAAGTATTTGCACCCGTAGCTATTAGGGTTGTAGTTTCCCCGACACAAACAGAGGGTGAGTTTACATTTACCGTTGGCTTTGGATAAACAGTTACTTTAACCGGGCCAATTGTATCAAATAGTGTATCTCTCTTTACTCTTACTGTATAATTTCCGAGTGCTGTGGCTGTATAGTTTACAGAGATTTCATTGGGAATAGCTGTACCATCTTTCATCCATTGGTATGCTGTAATACTGGTATCAGAGCTAACTGTAAGCATTACACCACCACCCTCACAAAACGTAATATTACCCAAAGGCGTAATAGTTTGCGTAAAAGCTACAGATAAAATAAAGAATGCTGTAAGCGTGCAAATTAATTTCCGCATAGGTCAGTTAAGGGTTTGGGCTATGCCCTGGTATTAAAATTCATACTCCGGATATATTTAACTAAGGAGAAACTCCCTGGTTTTATCAAGATTTTAAAATAGAATTAATTGGAGATTTTACCTGTATTCGTAAATAAGGCATAGCGAAGTACGGCTGATGGAATTATGTACAGTCAGGTTGAGTGCTGCGGGTTTTAATGTTATTGAAGTTCGGAACCATTACTGAATGTGCTTGCCAACAATTTGAAAACATGAAACATAATTAATTTATCAGGCACTTTTCTTTGCTAAAATAATTATTAATACTCACATAAAAAAAGCGATACAGAAACTCTATATCGCTTTTAAGTAATTTAATTAGCAAGCCTACCAGCTCTTTTTAGCTACTCCATTTTTAACTGCCTCTAAAGCATTGGCTTCACTTAACATGGTGGTCATTTTATTGCCCTTACCATCGTGTCCCTGAGCCATATAGCCCCCACGGGAAGTTTTAGTTATCACTGCATCCTGCATTTCTACATTTTTTTCTTTTGTTTTCATGCAATAAGCTGTTAACATTTTTGATGACATGATTTGTAATTTTTATGGTTAGTAATCCTGTGACTAAGGCCTTTTGTATGGCCGAATTCTCAAATTTAGTTTTTTATATGAATTAATACGTATTTTATATTTTTTTGAAAAAAAGCAGTATGCATCCAAAAGGAGATTAATTCAGCTATACATCAATTCTGGCATACTTTGCATGGGTTTCAATAAATTCTCTTCTTGGCGGCACTTCATCACCCATTAACATGCTAAAAACCCTGTCGGCCTCAGCGGCACTGTCAATGGTAACCTGCTTTAGGGTTCTTGTTTCAGGGTCCATTGTTGTTTCCCAAAGCTGATCGCTGTTCATTTCACCAAGACCTTTATATCGCTGTACATGTACAGTGTCTTCCTTTCCGTTGGCATATTTTTCAATAAAGGCTTTCCGGTCTTCTTCTCCCCAGGCATAAGATTGTTCTTTGCCTTTTTTTACAAGATACAAAGGTGGCTGGGCAATAAATACAAAACCCTGCTCAACCAGTTCCTTCATGTATCTGAAAATAAAGGTTAGTATAAGGGTTGCTATGTGGCTGCCATCCACATCAGCATCAGTCATAATTATTAGTTTATGGTAACGGAGCTTTGAAATGTCAAGCGCTTTCGGATCATCCGGTGTACCAATTTTTACACCCAGGGCTGTGAACATATTTCTTATCTCTTCATTATCATAAATGCGGTGCTCCATTGCTTTTTCTACATTAAGAATTTTTCCCCGCAATGGTAAAATTGCCTGGAAGCTTCTGTCACGACCTTGCTTGGCAGTGCCGCCTGCTGAATCACCCTCAACCAGGAACAGCTCACAACGGAACGGATCTTTTTCACTGCAGTCTGCAAGTTTGCCGGGTAAGCCACCACCGGTTAAAACGCTCTTGCGCTGAACCATTTCCCTCGCCTTTTTAGCAGCGGCCCTTGCCTGCGCTGCTAATATTACTTTTTGAATAATAGTTTTAGCATCTTTGGGATTCTCTTCAAGGTATGCCACTAAAACCCTGCTTAATGTGGTATCTACCACACCCATTACTTCGCTGTTACCTAACTTGGTTTTGGTTTGTCCTTCAAACTGTGGTTCGGGTACCTTTACAGAAATTATTGCACTCAATCCTTCCCTGAAATCATCTCCCTCTATTTCAACTTTAGCTTTTTCAAACATCCCCTCCTTCTCTCCATAACTTTTAAATACACGGGTTATAGACCGGCGAAAGCCAGCTACATGCGTACCTCCTTCAATGGTATTAATGTTATTTACGTAGCTGAATAAATGCTCCTGGTAGCCAGTGTTATAAACCATTGCAACCTCTACCATTACGTTGCTGTTCGTATCATGACTGTCGCAGTAAATTACCTTGGGTAATAGGGGATGACGATTGGCATTTTTATCAAGCATTTCTACAAACTCAACTATACCACCTTCGCTGTAAAAAGTCTTTGTATAAGTATCCCCCTTTTCATCTTTTTCTCTCAGGTCATTTAGTATTATGTTTATTTTCCTGTTTAAAAAAGAAAGTTCCCTTAAGCGTCCTTCCAAAATTTCCCTGTTATAAACCGATACAATAAAAATAGAAGTATCGGGCCAAAAGTGTACCCTGGTGCCGGTAGTATTGCTATCCCCTATTTCTCTCACTTTATATTGCGGAACTCCTTTAGCATATTCCTGCTCAAATATTTTACCATCACGATGTACAGTAACCTGCAGCTTTGAACTTAAGGCATTAACGCAACTAACACCCACGCCATGCAGGCCTCCACTCACTTTATAGGAGTCTTTATCAAACTTTCCGCCGGCATGCAGTACTGTCATTACCACTTCAAGTGCGCTTCTGTTTTCTTTGGTATGTAAGCCTGTAGGTATCCCACGCCCGTCATCTTCCACAATAATGGAATTATCTTCATTTATAGTAACGGTAATATTCTTGCAGTAACCTGCGAGTGCTTCATCAATGGAATTATCTACAACTTCGTATACAAGATGGTGCAAACCTTTGTTACCTATATCGCCAATATACATTGCAGGGCGTTTACGAACGGCCTCCAGCCCTTCTAAAACCTGTATGCTGTCTGCACCATAACCATTAACTTCGGGAGCAATTATTTCTTCGGTTTCTGTGATCATAAAGCTTAAAAAAAACTCTTTTAATATAAAAATATTATTCCTTGCGAATTTACGGAGAATAACCTTGAACACCTAAACTAATAGCATGTTTAAGAATGTTGTATACACAAGTTTTAAAGGGTAATCAGAGTTTATAAATATCTCCTAATGCAATAGAAATATTTAATAAAGGAAGGGAAATGGTTTCCTCATATTTTGTAAACGAAGTCATATCCCAATCGCCTTGTGTATCTTTTGAGTGACACAACACAAGGCACTTTTCGGGCTCAACAATAAGATAATAAATAAGAGAATTTATTTTGCGATATTGAATGAATTTATCAACCATATCTTTTATACGTGTGGTATTGCTCAATACTTCAATTATCAACTCCGGATGAAATTGAACGTACCTGTTTGCATCAGTTTCTGTTTCTTTGGTTATGAAAATATCAGGGTAATAAAATTGATTTTCGTTTGCAATCTGCACCTTCATGTTCTCCATGTAAACTTTATACCCAAATTGCTTTACTGATGCCAACAATGCTAATAAAATATTCTGACAAATAAAATGATGCTCTCTTGATGCTCCGGACATTTCAATAAGATTTCCATTAATAAATTCATGACGTATTTCACCGGCTTCTTCCAGAGAAAAGTATTCCTGAACTGTATAAATTTTATTTTGTTCCAGTGCTTTCATTGCTATTCAAATATACTAAAACTAAACTACATTATATTTGCATTCAAACCAGTATGGAACAGGATTTACATATTTTATCTATTGCTCAAAGACAGCCCGTTATGCACGAGCATTTAGATATTTTGCATGAAAGAGAACAGCTGATCCCGGGCTCTGTACAGTATGTTATAAGACGTTTCAGAAAACAACCTGAAATTAATGTTGATGATACCGGAATGATGGTTTACCAGTTTAAGAAAACTGCTCCATCTGAAAATTACCTGGAGTTACGCTTTTGCATTTTGGGCAATACTTATTGCAGAAAAAAAGATACTGAATGTAATTTTTGCCGGCAAAAAGACTCAGGTAACTGTGTTGAGAAAGTGGAAAGCATAGATGTGGTTAGCTTTAAGTTTAGCCCTGCACATTTATCGCAGTTTGTAAATGGCATAAAGCAAACAACTTTCTCGGATAATATTTTAAACTTTAAGCATACAACTGCATTTTCAAAAATACTGCCTCTATGCGGACGCACAAGGTTGGTGCTACAGGCTTTATTAAATCATACTTACACCGATAGTTTAGAAAACATTTTTATCAATGCCCAAACACAAATGCTTTTGTTATATAGCATGGAATGCATGGTTGGAGAAAAAGAGGATTCATTCACATGCAAATTTTTAGCTAATGAAGCTGACAGAAACAAAATATCCCTGGCCCGGGAAATTTTATTGAAACACATAAGCGAACCCTTAACGATAAAAGAACTTAGCCGGAAAGCTGCTATTAATGAATGTTATTTAAAAAAAGGATTCAAAGAAATGTATGGCACTACCATATTTGATTTTTTTCAAAGTCAGAGGATGGAGCATGCAAAATATCTTTTATATGAAAAGGGCTTAAGTGTTACAGACGTTTCTTTACTCTTAGGTTATTCTTCCATTTCACATTTTTCTACTGCCTTTAAAAAACATACAGGACTTAAGCCTTGCGAATTGTTATTCCACTGAGTTTAAATGCTGATGGATATTTCAGAATGCAATTAGTGGAAATTTTTACCCCCCAATATACAGGGGCACAAATTTGATTTAAGTAAAATATTGAATTTAAGCTAATTGTGAATTGATTATAAGACGGCATAATTACTGTTACAAGTTTATTGACCTTTTAAAAAGACTGATATGGAAAATTCAAATCTCACTTCCGAAGCGCTTTATATCTTAGATAAGAAAAAAAATAATAGCATACATTCCGGCCAGACATCTTACAGGGGTTTTGTTTCTATTGATCAGGAAATGGGAAGGGAGATTGCGATGAATTTCTTTAATCCATCAAAAAAATCAGTTTGCTCTCAGAAAGGATTTCTTTTTATTAAAAGGTAGTATTAAATTTTATTCTGAATACCCATTATCTACCCTAACTGCATACTCTTAATTATTCTTTCTCTCTTTTCCTTCTTCACATTTATTATTACAAATTATTGCATTTATCTATATTGCAATAAACACACACTCTTATGAATTCAATACATCCCAATTATGGGCTTACTATAAGCAGGAAAGAAAATACTGTAGAAAATATTGTATTAAGTCCATTGCCCCGTGCTGTGCTGAGGCCGAATTCATATGTTCTTCTTGATGGTGAATGGCTGTTTGATCTTGATACAGAAGATAAGGGCTTAACAGAAAATTGGTATTTAAAACACGAATATAAAAATGTAGCTCAATGGCCGGGATCAATAGAAGAGCACATGGCGGCTGCAAAAGGAGAGGAAATAAATACATGGCAGGACCAGGTTGTAGCATGGTATGAAAGAGAATTCCCTTTGCCGGTGAAGATTGATAATGGTGTATCAAACACACTCCTACAACTTACTTTTGGTGCCTGCGGTTATGAAACCCGTGTATGGTTAAACGGTACTCCACTCCTAACTATTGAAGGTGAAGAAGTTCATAGAGGAGAATACACTTCTTTTTCTTATGAATTTCCAGATGAAATATTACAGCCTGTAAACAAACTTTCTGTTCGTATTGCAGATACAATGGATGCTGATATCCCAAGGGGAAAACAGGAATCTTCAGTTTACAAACGCGGTGGTATCTGGTACCAGACCTATACAGGTGCAGTTAGAAGTATATGGCTTGAAACCGTGGAACGAAACCGTTTAAGATCAAGAGTTGGCGTGGTAAGTATAGTTGAGGATAATATTGTTCGCTTTAATGTTACCACACGCATTCATGATGCAGGTGTTTACACTTTGCAGCTTCAGGTATTCAATAAACAAAAAGATACAGAACAGCCCCTGGCCCGGGATAATTATATATTGCCTTTAGAAGCAGGCCAAAAACAACAAAGGGTTAATCTTAAATTACCCGGATCAAAACTCTGGTCTCCGGAAGAGCCCAATCTATATCTACTCGTAGCACAACTTATTGATTCGAAAGGGAATATTTCAGAAATTGAAACCTACTTTGGCCTGCGTAAAATTGAAGTAAGAGGTTGCTGCGTTTATCTGAATAATAAAAAAATATATCTTGATGGAATTCTATATCAGCCAGCCTCTGCAACCTATGAAACAATAAAGAAGCATATGTATGCCATGAAGGAATTAGGGTGCAATCTTGTAAGAATACATATTGCAGGCGTGGATCCGCGTATTTATAATCTTGCTGATAAAATTGGTTTATTGTTATGGGTTGAGGTACCAAGCCCTCACCGCTCCACTAATAAAAGCAGGGAAGCCCACAGAGAAGAACTTCATAGAATGTTAGACCTTATTGAAACCCATCCCTCTGTTGTAATCTGGAGCTTATATAATGAGGACTGGGGAGCGCAGGATATTGCCACAAATGCAGATACACGCCAATACATAACCGATATGTATCATTACATGTCGATTTCGCATCCCCAGTTTTTGGTGGTTGATAATGATGGGTGGCATCATATTTCCTACCAGGGACGTTTAAAATCTGATTTACTTACTGCACACTTATATACTCCCGATTTAAAACATTGGCAACAATTACTTGATGGCCTTGTTGAAGGCAAAACAGATGTTACTGCTTTTCCGCTGGTTATAGGCGATCCGTTTTTTTTTCGCATGCAAGTACCATTAATTGTAAGTGAATGGGGAGGTTTCGGATTTATAAATTATGGAGGGCCGGAGGCTTCATCTGAACGGGCAGATAAAATCAAAATTTTTAAACAGGAACTCCGGAACCGGTCTATTGCCGGTGATGTATATACGCAAGCTACTAATATTGAAGATGAGAGGAATGGACTTATTGATGCAGCAACCGGCGAATTACAGGTACCTGCCAACTTACTTAGTCGTCCCTCAAAAAGTCAGAAAGCCTTGTAGTTATTGAATATAATATTGTTTAGACAAAATAATAACTGCAAGGTATTTGCAAAATAATCAAAAAGCTTGCAAATTTATGTATGCTTTCAACCCAAAAACACAGCCCGCAGTTAGGCTTTTTTCATAGCCTCTCAGATCAGCTTGATCAAAAACATCCCTTGTACCGGTTAGCCAACAAAATTAATTGGCCTGTTTTTGATGAGGCTTTTAAAAAGCATTACAGCCAAAAAATGGGTAAGCCAGCCAAGCCAATAAGGCTTATGGTATCCTTGCTGATATTAAAACATGTGCGTAATCTCAGCGATGAAAACCTGGTAGATCATTGGTCTGAAAATATTTACTTTCAGTATTTTAGCGGGGAGCAATATTTTCAGCCAAACATTCCTTGCGTACCAACGGAACTGGTAGCATTTCGGCAGCGCATAGGAGAGCCAGGTGTAGAATTAATTTTACAAGAAAGCATCCGTGTAAATGAACCACCTGAAGATGGCAATGATGCTATGGTAGTAAGTGTTGATACAACAGTACAGGAAAAAAATATAACCTACCCAACGGACGATAAATTGTATAAAAAGATTATCAAAAAATGTTGGATAATATCCGATAAAGAATCAATAGACCTTCGTCAATCGTATACCAGAGTGGTTAAGAGGCTTGGTAATTTACAGCGCTTTAAAGGGACAAAGCATGGAGGAAAAGCAGCGCGTAAAGCAGGCAGGAAAATACAAATTATTGCAGGAAGACTGGTACGTGAAATTGCCCGAAAGCTGCCCTTGGAAAGCCTTGGCATCTACCTGCCTTCTCTTAAACTGTATCAAAGAGTTTTATCACAAAGGCGTGAAGACAGCGATAAAATTTACAGTCTTCATGAACCCCATGTAAAATGTTATTGTAAGGGTAAAGAACATAAGAGATTTGAATTTGGCAGCAAAGCCTCTATCCTTATTGATCAGCATACAGGCATCATTATGGGGGCCATCAACTTTACGCAAACATTGCATGATTCAAAGACAATACCTGAGGTGCTGGAACAATATGAACGGCTCAATGGAAAGGAAGCCAAAGAAGTATTTGTTGACAGAGGATACAAAGGAATTAAGCAGTACAAAGCTTCTGCCATTCATGTACCTGCACCCGATAAAAATATTACCAGAGAACAACGTAAAAAACATAGCAAAAGAGCAGCCATAGAACCGGTGATCGGGCATTTAAAACAAGACTACCGGCTATGTAGAAATTATCTCAAAGGAATCATAGGAGATAACATGAACGTAATCCTGGCTGCCGCCGCAATGAACTTTAAACGACGAATCAACCTCTGGCGTACAGAGGCAATCAGACGTTGGTTACTTATTTATAAATATTTTTATAAATGCTTATTGGAAATTTATTGCCCAAAATTAAAAATGACTTTTTGAGGGTTGACTA
>JBDSAQ010000204.1:0-7159 GCA_039922095.1 Ginsengibacter sp.
GGCAACCTATAAATATTATAATATGGATCAGGTAGTTGCTCAGGGATTAACCTTGTTTAAAAAACTCATGCTACGCCAACCTGAAATTCATCTTAATGGACAAAAACTCTCACAACTGCAGTCCTGAACTTTGGGGTGGTATTGAGTGTACAATAAACAGGGTCAAAGATGATTATAAAGACCAACTTAAGTATTCAGGGCATTATACAAGAGATGGAGATATAGATAAGATTGCTGATCTTGGTATAAAAACACTTCGCTATCCTGTTTTATGGGAACATCACCAGCCACTTATCGATAAAGAGATAAGCTGGAGTTGGACAGAAAAGCAATTGAACCACCTCCGCATAAGGGGCATAAAACCAATTGTTGGCTTATTGCATCATGGCAGTGGGCCTGAATTCACTGATCTCTTAAATGATAATTTTGCTAGAGGATTAGCAGAGTATGCCCACAAGGTCTCTGCTAAGTTTCCCTGGGTTGAATATTATACTCCGGTTAATGAACCGCTGACAACTGCACGGTTTAGCGGAATCTATGGCTTATGGTATCCACACCATACAAGCGATGTAAGTTTTGCAAAAATGTTTCTTAATCAAATGAGAGGTGTGGTACTTTCAATGAAAGCTATTAGAAAAATTAATCCAAAAGCAAAACTAATTCAAACCGAAGATCTTGGCAAAACTTACAGCACGCCATACCTTGAGTTTCAGGCCAAATTTGAAAATGAAAGACGTTGGCTCACTTTTGACTTATTATATGGCCGGGTAAATCAGGATCATCTGATGTGGAAATATTTTTTAAGGCTCGGGATTCCCGAAAGCTCACTGCAATTCTTTTTAGATACTCCCTGCCCTCCTGATATTATTGGGTTTAATTATTACATTACTTCTGAAAGATTTATTGATGAAGAAATTAAGAACTACCCCGCATGTACACACGGTGGAAACGAAATACAGGTGTATGCAGATGTGGAAGCCATAAGAGTTAAACATGGTAATCCGCATGGCTTAAAAATATTATTAAAGGAAGCGTGGGAAAGGTTTGGTTTGCCACTCGCTATATCTGAAGTGCAACTTAATTGTACCAGGGAGGAACAACTAAAATGGCTTTTGGAAATATGGAACATATGTAAAGACCTTAAAAAAGAAGGTATTGAAATTAAGGCCATAACGGCCTGGTCCTTATTAGGTGCTTTTGGCTGGGACCGTTTACTAACCACGATGAGAATGGAATATGAGCCCGGAGTTTTTGACATAAGGTCGGGCCAGTTAAGGCCAACCCAATTGGCTGAATTAATACAAACCCTAAGCTCCAATCAACAATATTTCCATCCCGTAGTGAGCGAAAAAGGATGGTGGCAAAGAGAATCACGTTTCTTATATGTTGAAAGCATTAATACTGTTACACAATCTTCTTCACAAAATGATAAAGTTCAACCTATATTAATCATAGGAAAAACAGGCACTCTTGGAAATGCATTCGCACGGATTTGCAGACAAAGAAATATTGTACATCATTTGTTAGGAAAAGAAGAGGCTGATATTACAAATTATGATCTAATTGAAAACCTGATCAGGAAATATAGGCCATGGGCAATAATAAATACAGCCGGCTATGTAAAAGTAGATGAGGCAGAAAATGATATAAAAAAATGCTTTGATATCAACACCCTTGGCCCGGAATTATTAGCGATTGCCTGTAAAAAATCAGGGATACAATTTTTAACCTTTTCAACTGACCTGGTTTTTGATGGCGCTAAGCAAAGCGCCTATTATGAAGGTGACCCCGTTAACCCGCTAAATATTTATGGAAAGAGTAAGGCACAGGCTGAACAGTTGGTGTTAAAAGCATATCCAAACGCTATGATTGTAAGAACTAGTGCGTTCTTTGGCCCCTGGGACAAATATAATTTTATAAATCATGCTATTGAAACTCTGTCTAACAACGAATATTTTGCAGCTGCAGATGACATTTTTATCTCCCCCACCTATGTACCCGATTTGGTAAATGTTTCTCTGGATTTACTTATTGATAAAGAAAAAGGAATATGGCATTTAACCAATAATGGAGAAATTTCCTGGGCACAATTAGCGCTTACCTCTGCAGAAAAAGCTAATCTTAGTGCCGATAAAATAATTTTGCAAACAAGTAGTTTAATGGGCTGGAAAGCCATCCGGCCAAAATATAGCGTACTTAAAAGCACAAACGGAAATTTATTACCCAGCCTTAACAATGCGCTTAACAGATATTTTGAGGAGATTAATTTACCAAAACCAGAGATTGAAATTATAATGATTAATTGATATTAATAAAAATCCCCCCTACCTTTTTCTATCCTATCAAAGCTTTCTTATACCCTTTACCTTATAATTTTACTTAACAATTTTTTTAAGAAAGAATTTTACTGATTCATCGTAATTTACGATGTTCAAAATTGTTGATAAACTTATGCTCCAAAATTTAAAACAGGCCAGATATCTTAATATACTTAAATATCCCCTGGATTTAATAAGAACTAAAAAATTGTTGCAGGTTAACCCTACTATACCCGCAATTAGAAAAGAGCCCGATACAATAAAAATATTTGTTTATGATTATAATGCTACAGAGGTAAAAGAGCAGGAGCTTACAAAAGTAACCAACTGTTATATGTTTCTTGATTCTCCTAAAGTTAGCTGGATAAATATTGATGGTCTACGTAAAAATGAGGTAGAAGATATTTGCAACCATTTTAGCATACACCCCCTTATTGCCGAAGATATTTTAAGCATCGGACAGAGGCCTAAAATGGATGAGCTAAATGGCTTGCTTTTCTGCTTATTGAACATGCTCTATTTTAATGCAGAAAATAATTCAGTAGAAACGGAGCAAATAAGTATTGTGTTGGGTAAAAATTTTGTTATCAGCTTTCAGGAAGATGAAACAAAAGATGTTTTTAATCCACTAAGAGAGAAAATAAAGATCGGAGGAAGTAAAATAAGACAAAGCGGATCTGATTATTTATTTTATTCTTTAATAGATATGATAGTTGATAATTACTTTGTGGTGATGGAAAAACTGGGAGAAAGAATTGAAATTCTTGAAGAGGACATTACAAGATATGCTGACACCAAAACACTATCTAAAATAAATATGCTGCGCAAAGAAATGATAGTTTTAAAAAGAAATATTTCTCCCGTACGGGAATTGGTAAATGGCATTTTGAGAAGTGAAAGCAACCTTATTGAAGAAATAACTGAAAAGTATTTTAAAGACATTTATGATCATATTGTGCAGGCAAACGAATTGGCAGAAAACTATCGGGATATGATGATTAATCTCCAGGATCTTTACTTAAGCAACGTAAATTTAAAAATGAATGAAGTGATGAAGGTGATGGCTATAGTTACCTGTTTACTTGCCCCTGCCACAGTTATAGGCGGAATTTTTGGGATGAACTTTGATAAAATACCCTGGCTACATAATGAGTATGGGTTTTTTATTGCAGTAAGTATAATGCTGATTATCCCAATATGGATGTTATCAATGTTTAAAAGAAAGGGATGGTTTTAAGCAAAGGACGACTAAGGATTCTGGTTTGATTTCTTATAAATTGGAACCGTACTGCAGGGTTCTCCATACATGATACTTTTTACCACAGGCCTTAAAAGTTTTGTGATTTCCACATAAGCAAATTCCGGTATTGCTTTATCGCCACAACCTTTTATTACCACTCTTTTATCTGAAAAATCCTCTGGCCTTAATTGAGATAGATTTTTTAGAAAAATACTCTTATACAAAAAATCCTCATCTCCATATATTACATTAACTGCTAAAGGCTGAAGGTACGAGGCCACAAGCATGTTAGCCCACATTGGTATTACAGCATCAGCAGAACATGTTATGTAAACATTTTTATTTTTATACATGAGCCAGTCTGTGCTTTTTAAAGCTTCTCTGAAATCCTTCTCTTTTATAATTAAGCCCATAAATAAATATTTTCTTAAATCAAACATTATAGCCTCTTCCTTTGGATAATATGTTTCCAGATCAATTGTTGTCAACCCGCTTTCAGCAACTTTATTAATAATTATATTTTCCATAATTTCAATTTATGTTTACAAAGTTAGTACTATATAAAAGGTGTTTTATGTAATGGGGCTATTATAAAACAAAAAACCACCGACAGGCGGTGGAATTAACTTTAATACAATACTTATTAAAAAAACTTACTCCTTTTATCTTTTACGTCCGCCATTTTTTTCAGGGCATTGAAAGAGCTACCTAAGGCTCCGGGCGCTTGCTGGTTTCCCTGTATCAGTTCCTTCATCTTTGCAGATTTTATTTGATTTGCACTAACAACCGGATCCGGGTTGGAATTAATACTATTTACTTTAATTATGAAAACCCCTGTATTACCTTCTATCGGAGGAGATATTCTTTTTTGATATTCTTTATTAAAACATGCACCGGCAACCTTGGGTTCATTGCCTATACCGTTAATAAAAAGCGCATTAAAAGTTAAGGTTGAATCTGAACCTGTATTAAGTACACTTTTTTTATAGATCCCCGCAACACTTTCTAACGTTGTAGGATTATTTAATTTCTTTATAATTTCACCAGCCTTCTTCTTGTTACGAATAATTGCTTCAACCATAGAACGGGCTGTTTTTACATCGGGGGTACCTTCGGATACTTTTTTGGAAACTACTGCAACTACAAACTGATTTTTTAAATCAAAGGGCTGCTCCGAAACTTCTCCTTCTTTTGCCTTAAAAGCCCATTTCACTATTTCCCTGGCATCCTGTAATCCTCCCACCATGTAATCATTTTCCTTTACAACATTGGGCAAGGATATTTTATTAAGGCCATTCTCTTTAATATATTTATCAAAAGACTTTTCATCTCTTGCCATTCCGGCAAGTTTTGTTGCCGCTATATTTGCAGCATTTATAGTCTCTTCACTGGGAACAATTTCTTTTGCCATATAGCCCACTTTGTAAGCAGGTTCAAATTTAGATTGTTCTAAAACCTCTATATAATGATACCCGGTATAATCCTGGCTTTCTCCTTTCACAATTTTCTTTGTGCCAACAGGATGATAAAATGCTGTTTGGTAAAAAGAATCCACCAGTTGTGAACCGGAGCTAAATTTATATTCTCCTTTTGTGTTTTTACTTCCTTCATCATCAGAATATTTCAGAACCATTTCATTAAAATCTGCACCATTTTTAATAGCTAAAGCAATACTGTCAATTAATTTTCTTGCAGTACTATCAGGTTTTATTTCTCCTTTTTTATTATCCGCTATTTTTACCAAAATATGACGAACCTTAACACTGTCGGGTACCTGTTTAACGTCTATCATTTTTGCAAGTACGTAATTATTCCCATCTATGTATGGTCCAAATACACTTCCTTTTGAAAGAGCAGCTATGGAATCCTTAACCGGCATTTGCATTTTTGATTTAAGAACATAGCCATCAAAGTAGTTTATCGCAGATATATTTCTTGAAATAAAAGCTTTTGGGTTTGTGTCAGATATAAAATTATTCTTTAGTGCTAAAACCGTGGCCTTCGTAAGAATGCTGTCTTTAACATCTGGTAATGAATTAAAAGATACATAAGAAATTATTCTTCCTGCCTCCTGTTTATACTTCAGCTTATTTTTATTAATATAACTTTCAATTTCATTGTCTGTTACCTTAACTGCAGAATCACTAATATCAGTGTAAGGAATAGCAACATATGATATACTGGCAAATTGATTACCCTCTTCGCTTTCCTTTGCAGTAAGCCATGCAGGTATATAAATACTTGCTGCTATCACAGCAGTGTATTTGGTATATAAGCTATTTAACCGTAAGGGTTCTATAACCTGTGAACTAACAGCCTCACGCTGTTCCTGGTTTTTGCTTTTCTTGGTATCTTTAAGCCATTGTCTGGCTTTTTCAATATCATACTGGCCTGTTTGCGGATCGCTGAATGCCTGTTTTAATTGTTGTGGGGCATCTTCGCTTAATATTATAGACGTTAATTCCGGCGGAGTAAAAGTTATACCAAGTTTATCAAATTGCTCGGTAACTATTCTTTCAGCGGTAATCTGATCCCAAACATTTTGCATAACCTGTTGCCTGTCCGGATTTTGATATTGCTGTTCTGCTATTTTTACTTTATTATTAAATTCATCAATTTCAATATCGTTACCATTTATGCTGCCTATAGTAGTAGTATTACCACCAAATAATCCTTTACCAGCGCCGCTATTTGCATCCATTAGTAAAAAACCTATCAGACTTAATGCAATTACACCAATTACTATTGCAGCGCCTTTATCACGTATGGTTTGAATGATCGACATATATCTATTCTTTTTTTAAAAACAGGACGGCAAAAATAATGTAAAATTGTATAGGAAAAAATTGTGGATAAACCTTCGAAATTAAGTACAGCAAGCATTGCAGAAATATGGGCTTTTGAAAAATAGTCACATTGATACTTAGGGATTATATTTTTCCACAACCAATGTGTGTAAATTATATTTTCTGTTGACAACAGTCTGTTTTTTAAAAAAGGATTGTTTATATCAATAGGTTAAAACATGGTGATATAATTTGAACTATATTGTTTAAAAAGTTCTTTACATTTTGTTCTTCTTCAGTTAACATTTAGAAAAAATAAAAGCCTTTTTATTTTTTCCTCACTCTTTTAAATTCACTCTTGTTCATAACTCAGATAATATAACGATCTGTTTATTATAATCAATGTTCATTAAGTGTTAATCAGAGTTAATAAATAAGATTTTTTAATTTTGTATCAGAATATTATAAAACATTTTCCTCAAATTAACAGACATAATAGTAATATACTTTAATATAAATAAGGTATTAATATTAAATACTATGGCAGATATTAACATAGCAGAGGCAAGGGCTAATATTGATAAGAAAGGTTTTTTGGATATCGATATTGATGTTAACTTGGATCTCTTTTCAGAAATAGAACGATTAAAAAAAGAAAAAAATGCGATTATACTTGCACACTATTACCAGGAACCTGATATTCAGGATGTGGCCGACTTCATTGGAGATAGCCTTGGTCTTGCAAAACAGGCTGAGAAAACAAAAGCTGATGTTATCGTTTTTGCAGGTGTCCATTTTATGGCGGAGACCGCCAA
>JBDSAQ010000205.1:0-5715 GCA_039922095.1 Ginsengibacter sp.
TGGGTGGCTATTGGTGATTCTATTACTTATCTGAATGAGCATCTTAACGAAACTGGTAATCGTCTTACTAAGGGTTATTTAACACGAGTGACAGAAAAACTACCACACGTTCATTACATAAACAAAGGCTACAATGGCTGGACATCCGGTGGTATTGCAGGTGCTATTGAAAAGCTTGACCTTCCAAAAGCTGATGTGTATTCCATCCTTCTTGGCACTAACGACTGGTGGCAAGGCCGGCCTTTAGGGAACTTCACCGATTATAAAAATAATACCGGTAATAACACGATATATGGTTCCTTCTATATTATTATTAATAAGCTTCGCAGTTTGAATAAAGATGCCAAAATAATTTTGATTACACCAATGCAGCGCTCAGATTTTGTGTATATCAATGATAAAAAAAATAATGCCTTTGGTTCTTATAAAAAGAAGAAGGGGCAATCATTGGAACAAATTGCAAATGCAATTGACAGCATAGGCAGCTACGAACATTTTAAAGTAGCTGACCTCTATCATAAAAGAAACATGAGTGTAAAAATCTTGTGAAATATAAACGCCTTAAAAATCCAAATAATGATGTTTATAAAAATTACCGCTATCCTGATTTTATAGATATTCCTTTCACTCCCGAAACGGATGATTATCCTTATCCCGTTGATGCAATTGATATGACCTACGATGGTCTTCATCCATCTGATAAGGGCTGTGATGTTATTGCCCGGATGCTGGTAAGAATTATGAAAAAGTACTAAATAAACAAAAATTCATTTATAAACCCTGTGCTTTCTCTTTCTCCTTTTTAAATTTATTAAACAGATCAAGCTTGAATTTTATATTGCCATCAGGACCTGGCCTGCCACGGAGATGTACACTGCTTCCACCTTTTTTTTCTGTCCCTATATTTTCAGGATTAAAATCAGCGCCCCGTTTTTTAATGTTGCTAAGAGGCACTTGTATACTTATATCAGTAGTACCCTTTTTACTAAATATCCCTTCCACAAACATTGACATTATATTGGATTGAATTTCCATACGATTGATCTTTACTTCCTGGTTTTTTATTTCAAAGCGGTCTTTCAGTTCGGCAAAACGAATGTTCTCAAAATCCCTGTTCTTAAATAAAAAGTTCTGGAGCTTTTTTACCGGCTCATAATTATTTAAGGCGCCATCTTTCAGTGAAAAATCCACAATACTTTCAATACTTGCAGGGTCTGCCTTACCTTCATTATCAACATTAAGCGAGGCATCAATTTTTGCAGATAGCTTTCCCTGAAGGCTTTTTGCAGTTATCCCATCCTGCCCAAAATTATCAAATGCAGTAAAAGTTTTACTTACATCCACATTATTGAGCGATACGTTTATTTTAGCAAAATGCGTATTTGTATTTTGTGCAATCAGGGAGCCGCTTAATTCCATCTGGCCACCTGCATGATCCATGCTTACATTATTAATCAGGTAACGATCCTGCAATAATGTAACGTTGGCTAACACATTAGTGGCTTCAAACTTTTTATAAATAAAACGGCCTGTTTTTAAATTTACTTCAACCCTTCCCTGGTCAAGTACCTGGTCAATTTTATTTGCCATTTTTACCAGCTTTTTATTGGAGTTGGCATTAGAAACAACTTTTTTTCGTGCTTTTAATAAGAAGGTAAAGGCATTCATGTTGAGTGATGGTGAATAAATATTCCACTCAATGTTTACTTTGTTTGGTTCCGCATTAATAAGTGAAAGCAGGTTGAGCGCCCTGCCTTCCATCACTATTTTATTGTTGAGCACATTGCACTGCAGGTTCTCAATAAATACATTGGAATTTTTAAATACAATTCTTCCATTCACATTTTTCAATTCCACCTCTCTTGGTGTATACAGTATGCTGCCGTTTTTAAAAGAAACAAATCCGTTTACGAATGAATTAGTGTTGCTATTTTTTTCAATAGGGCCTTTGTAACTAAGGTTAGCCATGCCATCGCCTGACCTTAATTGCAAAACATTGCTGCCTGTAATATCGTTAAATGTGGTAAGTGAAAAATGTGATTGCAGATCGCAAATAACAACGGGAACCTCTAAATTAACTACCTGGATTTTATCTGATGTTACAGGAAGGTCCTGCCATGTAGCTGAAAAGTTTTTTAATACAATCTCAGAGTTAATATCATTTATTGGCGAACCGGCAACTGCTTCATTGGTAAAAAATCCTTTAAAGGATGCATTGTCAAAATCAAGAAAAGGGGTTTTAAGATGTGCTTTTGCAGTTACAAAATTTACCAATATTAAAGGATCGCTGCCTTGCAGCGGCCCAATTATGCTTGCATCAATATTCAGTGTTTTGTCTATATCCCCGATGGATAAGGCGCTGTCAATTTTATGAGTCAATAAAGCTTTTGCAAAGCCATAATCAATATTTTTGGTATACACCTTTAAACTGAATTGCCGGTTGTCGCCCGCCATATCGAACCTTGCAGATATATTAAATGGATGATTTGCAATTTTGATGTCAATGCTATCCAGTTGGATCTGCTTTAATCTTTTATCGTACCGCATATCAAAATCTCCCTGAAAAGTTTTCTCTTTTATAAAGCTTCCTCTTCTCAAATTGAAAGCAAGACTATGCACCAGCATATTTGCTTTTGTTGAAAATAAAAAAACGGTTGAATCTTTATCATCAAGCCGGAGATCAAGTTTATTTACCTGGATATCAACAAGTTTCTTTTTTCGTTTATCATCAACTGTTATTCTTACATCATTAAAAATGATATTTTTTAATTCATTTTTCCCCTGTTTATTTTCAGCGCTTTTTGAGGAATCTTTTTTAGGATTAACCAGGTAGCTGTTTGTATAACCACTGGTATCTGTGTACAAATAAATACTTCCCTTATCAATTCTGAAGCCGTTAATGAAAGAGCTTTTATTTATCATGCTCATCACACTCAGATTCACAAATACATCTTCGGCCCGGAAAAAGGGATGATGATGCCGGGAATACATAGTGTCAGTGATCATTATGTTATGAAGTGCGACAGACACTTTTGGAAATTGTCTGAAAAAGCTTAATTCAACATTACCGATAGAGACATTACCATTAAGCTTTTTACCTACCTCATCTGTAACTTGTTTTATTATTTTTTGTTTGTTAAGAGAAACGTAGCCAAACACAATAATGTATAAAATAACAAAAACGCTCAAGAGTATAACTAAGCCTTTGAGAGTGTATTTAAGATATTTGTTTTTCAAAAAAGTTATTGAGAGAACATGAATATAGGTAATATTTTGTTTGTAGGTTCAGGTGAATATAAAATAGCTAACTGTACCCCCCACAGACATTATTCAAGTGATACCTGAGCTAAAAAATCAATAGATTTGGGAATTAATCCCGGGAATTACAGCATAGGTTTTAGTATTTGCCAGATAGTTGCGGCTACTATCTGATGGCCTTCTGCAGTTGGATGGATGCCATCCCCCTGGTTCAATCTTGTTTCTCCACCAACACCTTTTAAAAGAAAAGGAATAAGGGTAATTTTATTTTTTGTGGCTAATTCGGGATAAATATTTTTAAATTCTGTTGTATATGCCTGACCCATATTGGGTGGTATTTGCATACCTGCAAGTATCATTTTCACTGATGGATTTTTTGCTTTCACTTTATCAATAATAGACTGAAGACTTTTCTTTGTTTCCGAAAGTGGTATGCCCCTCAACCCATCATTAGCGCCAAGCTCGAGCACAAATACATCCAGGGGTTGGCGCAATATCCAATCTATGCGCCCATTACCGCCGGAAGAAGTTTCTCCACTTACACCTGCATTTATCACTTTGTATTTGAGCCCAAGGGAATCTATTGTATGTTGAATTAATGCCGGGAAAGCTTCTGATGGACTTAAGCCGTACCCGGCAGTAAGACTGTTACCAAAAAAGATAATGGTTTTATTTCTTTCATTAGAACCAGGTTTTCTAACAGAGTCATGTGTTTGAGCCACGGGAGACTTCTGATTATTTTTGCAGCACACTATAAAAAACAGTAAGGCAAATGCACCAGTGATATATCTTTTCTTCATATTCTTAGATTCGAAGTATTTTATACAAAACTATTCAGGTATTTTTATTGTTACTGAGCAAATGATGAACCATAAAGACAAGAGTTGGTGGTAATGCTATCTACGGTCGAAATAATTTGGATAACCATTAAAATAATTTCATGATAACAGAAACATCTGACAAAAACGAATTATTCACAGCTATTGATGAAGCTGTATCAGAACTGGTAAGTTTGATGTCGTCCCTTGACGAAAACCAAATTAATTCCGTTCCTTACCAGGACAGTTGGACGGCAGCGCAGCTCTTAACACATGTTACAAAATCAACTAATGGAATGGCAAAAGCTATGCTAATGGAGTCAAAGCCAGCTAAGAGGGATCCAGGTGAAAAGATACTTCACTTAAAAAACGCATTTCTTGACTTCTCAAGCAAAATGGAATCCCCTGACTTTATTGTACCTGGGGAAGGGCCATATGGAAAACAAGCAGTAATTAATGAAATAAATAAATCCTTTCAACAATTTAAAGAAGATACAAACAAGGCAAATTTAACTGACATAGTAAAAGGCCTTCCTCTTGGAGAAATAACAAAATTAGAGATACTTCATTTCGTTTTGTATCACACCCAAAGACATTTACACCAAATGAAAAAGATTTACGATGCTTTAAAAATGAAGGAATAAAGAAATATAAACATTCATATTTATAATTAAGTACACAACCAAAGTACCTTAATGCCAACAATGCTTCGTATACAAAACGTGACTAAAACTTATCAAAGTGCAGGTCGTACTCTAACTGTTTTGGAAAGTATTAATTTTTCTGCAGAAGCTGGTTCCTCCATGTCTATTGTAGGCCCCTCGGGAAGTGGGAAGACAACCCTGCTCGGCCTTGCTGCCGGATTAGACCGTTCAACCTCAGGCACAATAGAATTGAATAATATCAGGCTTGATAATTTAAATGAAGATCAACGTGCAGGAATAAGAAATCAATACGTGGGTTTTATTTTTCAAAATTTTCAATTACTTCCCACTCTTACGGCTCTTGAAAATGTAATGGTGCCCCTGGAGCTCCGCAGGGAGAAGAATATAAAGCCAAAGGCCATTGATTTACTTCAAAAAGTCGGGCTTGCAGACCGCGGCCATCATTACCCTGCAGAATTAAGTGGCGGCGAACAACAAAGAGTATCGCTTGCCCGTGCCTTCTCCAACAAGCCGCAAATTTTATTTGCTGATGAACCTACTGGTAACCTGGATGCAGAAACAAGCGAAAAAATAATTGAACTCATTTTTGATTTGAATAAGGAAGCCGGTACTACGTTGATTTTGGTTACACATGATTTTGACCTGGCAAATAAAACGGGGCGGATCATTAAATTAAGAGGTGGAAAAATTGTATCGGACGAACTAACAATGAATGTCTAAACCATGATTTAGGTGGATTAATTTGATTGAGAGGATGGGGAAAATAATTTACTGTTTCGCTGATTTCTATTCCTATAAATTTTTAATATTCCCAAACTATGGTTCATGCAATTGTTGAGGAGAACATATAATTAGTCAACCCTCAAAAAGTCATTTTTAATTTTGGGCAATAAATTTCCAATAAGCATTTATAAAAATATTTATAAATAAGTAACCAACGTCTGATTGCCTCTGTACGCCAGAGGTTGATTCGT
>JBDSAQ010000206.1:0-8551 GCA_039922095.1 Ginsengibacter sp.
GCTGATGCTTTTGTAATGGTTACCGCCGAGTATAATTATGGCTATCCGGCTCCTTTAAAAAATGCTTTGGATTACTTGTTTGCAGAGTGGAACTATAAGCCTGTGGCATTTGTAAGTTATGGTGGAATTGCCGGTGGTACAAGGGCTGTTCAGCAATTGAAGCAAGTTGTAACTGCACAAAAAATGATGCCCATAACTGAGATAGTAAATATCCCATTCTTTACAAAATACATTGATGACAAAGGAATATTTAATACTGATAAAATTTTACATCAATCTGCTGATGCAATGCTTGCAGAACTTGTAAAATGGGCAAACGGCTTAAAGGAAATGCGTGAAAAAAATAGTGCTTAAGCTCTCTGATGGCGGCTATAACCTACGATAGTAAACGAAAGAAACTTAAAGACAATAAAAAGAATTAGTTTTTAAATTTAGATTTGATGCTTAATCAGTTAAATGATAAGGCAACTATTCAACTGGAGAACCGGTCTTGCGCTTGTGGCCGTGGCTATTGTAACCGGAACTATATTTTATTCCAATCTCCTGGCAAAAAAAATTGCTGTTGAGGAAAGAAAAAAAGTGAACGTATGGGTTCAATCTTTAAAAACGAGAGCCACAACTACGGAACCTTCTGCAATAGATTTAACCAATATCATTACAAGTGAAAATACTGACATTCCTATTATCGAAACAGGTGAGGATGATAAGCCATCAGGAGAAGGATTGAACCTTGACACTTTATTACTTAAATCCGATAGTAATTATTTAAAAAGAAAGGTTGAAGAGTTTAAAAAAGCGCATGAGCCCATATTGGTGGAAATCAATAAGGATCCCCTGATTTATAACAAATATTATTACGGAAATTCACTCTTATTACAACAGGTAAGATATTATCCCCTTATTCAATTATTAATAGTTGCTTTATTTATTTTCGTTACGTTGTTAGCTGTTACAACAAGAAATAAATCTACCCAAAACCAGGTATGGGCAGGCATGGCAAAGGAAACAGCACACCAGTTAGGCACACCAATTTCATCTTTACAGGGCTGGATCGAAGTGTTGAAAGAGAATAAAGCCGATACCGTAATAACTGGTGAAATGGAGAAAGATATTGACAGGCTTAAGCTTATCAGTGACAGGTTTGGAAAAATTGGCAGCGCTCCAAAACTTGAAGAAAAAAATGTGGTGGCGCAGGTGGAAAATATGGTTGCCTATATTAAAAGGCGTTCCACTGATAGAATAGCTTTTCAATTAACTTCAGGCGAAAAACCTGTTGTAGCAGCCTTAATATCCGGGCCTTTGTTTGATTGGGTTATTGAAAATTTATTAAAAAATGCATTAGATGCAACAGAGGGTACAGGTATAATTAAAATAAATATAAAAGATGAGGAAGCCGATGTTGTTATTGACATTACTGATACAGGAAAGGGAATAAGTAAAAAAAATATATCAAAAGTTTTTAAACCGGGATTTACAACAAAAAAGCGTGGCTGGGGTTTAGGTCTTTCGCTTTCTAAAAGAATTATTGAGCAATATCATAAAGGAGAACTTTTTGTAAAATCTTCTGAGCCAGGCAAAGGAAGTACGTTTAGAATTGTATTGCATAAAAAAACATTATAAATAGCCTATCTGTGTAAAATAAAATATAGCTTTGATGACTCAATGACTTTTGACTCAGTGATTAAAAAGCGGCGGTGGCGAAATTGGTAGACGCACTACCTTGAGGTGGTAGCGCCTGAAAAGGTGTGGCAGTTCGAATCTGCTCCGCCGTACACCTAAAACCCTTCATGTACCGGGGTAAATATTTTCCAATCCCAACTATGATAAATCACTTCCAATACATCCATATAAAAAACCAGTCCTGATAAACGATAAGACCCTATAGAACAGGTGCAGATTGCTTTTAAACCAAAATATTGTTTCTGTAAAATAAATAGTTTTAGGATTGAATGTTCCCGGCGGTACAATGAGATAATAAATCAAAAATGAGAAAGCTATTATTTATAATGTCATTGGTAATTACTACCAATACGATAGCGCAAAAGATCGTTGAAGATAAAATAGATCAGTATGATGGTACAAGAATGATTGAAACCAATACACAAAGATTCGGCAATAATTTACAATTTCACATTATCGGGTATATATTTAAAAAAGAGAATAATATAGATACTTCTCTCCGGTTGATTTTTTATTTCAGACCTGTATCGGTTACTTCACTCAACAGATCTCAAAAATTAATTTTTACATTTAATGACAGTACAATACTGTCATTGGAATATAGCGGCTCATACCAAAGAAAGTCTTCAGAGGAGCTAATGTATTCAGCTTGTCTTATGTCCGGGGCTATGTTGGAAAAATTAAAGACAAATACAATAACTGAGGTTCGCCTCGAAACAACCAATCATTTTTGTGATTTTGAAATACCGTTTCAATATCAAAAACTAATTCCGGAATCCGTGGAGCTTGTTATGAATAAAATAAAACACAATTTATCTTCCCAATAAACTGCCTGTTGGTATAATCTCTCTTCCTGGTAACAGTATCACATTCAAATGGGATTTCTGAATAATTTTTGTAAGAATAATAATAGTGTCTTAAACACTATACAAATCCGGATGGCTTGCCTTTTTATTTTTATATATTTTTCTGAGGTTGTCTCCAGCCAGGTTCCACAAAAACATTTTAACCCAGATAGCCTTACTCAGGAATATTTTTCAGCTTTAAAAAAAGAGTTTGGCAGTTATAAAAAGATACCGCCGGTTTTTGAAAAGCCAATACTGATAGCACTTTCTTACTATCCTGAACTAAAAAATACTG
The DNA here is from genome assembly GCA_039922095.1 of Ginsengibacter sp. GTDB lineage: Bacteria > Bacteroidota > Bacteroidia > Chitinophagales > Chitinophagaceae > Ginsengibacter. The sequence goes on from JBDSAQ010000206.1 coordinate 2,821, forward strand.
CTATACGTTTTCGCATAAACAGAAGGCACACTCCATTGCAAACAAGATCAACCTGGGGCAGTCTTTTTAAAAAGAAAGAAATAAGAGATTATGTAATTACAATTAGCGACAGTACCGAATCTTCTCTTTCCCCGCTTCTTTTTAAAAATGTATCTTTTAATGCACAGGCAGGAGCCGCCGGACATGAGTTAGCACACATAGCAGATTTTTCAAAATATAGCTTTATACAGTTAATAATACATGGCATCCGGAATGTTTCGCCAAAATATTTAGACAGGTTTGAATTTAAAACCGACAGTATTTGTATAGCTCATGGCCTTGGATACCAATTGCTGAAGTGGAGTGAAAATGTAAGAAGCAAAATGAATATTATAAATTGGCGTGGCCCTGATTATGTACATGCACCTCAACATATAGAGCGATACATGAATCCTTCTACCATTCTACAGGCAATAAAGGCAAATCCAAAATATCTCATCTCTTATTAATTCCGGGTATAGTATTATCATAATCACGTATTGTGCTAATTGGTACCTGTAATTTGCGGTTCTTATTGCAAATGGAATTACATTTATTTTTGCAGCTATCATTCTTATATATAGGATCAAGTATAAATAATTCAGAATAATGTCAACACTTATAACCTGTCCAAATTGTAAAACTCAATTTTCATCAGAAGATGCTATAGCAAAAACATTAGAGAAAGAATATACAGAGCGCTTTAATGTTCAGCGTTCTCAAATGGTTAATGAATTTTCTTTACAGCAACAACAGCTCGAAAATCAGCGTAAGGATTTTGAGGAAAAAAAGAAGAAAGAAAATGAAATGTTTGCCGAAAAACTGCAGAAAGAAAAACTAAAATTAGAAACAGAACTGCAGGAGCAATTACGGAAATCTATCAGCGGTGATTATGAAAATCAAATAAAATTATTACAGCAGGCCAATAAAGATAATGATGAAAGATTACGGCTCTCCCGGCAAAAAGAATTAGAATTTTTACAAAAAGAACAGGTCTTAAAAAATAAAGAAGCTGAGCTGGAAATTCAGGTACAAAAAAAATTACAGGAAGAAAGAATTCAGATAACCGAACAGATAAGAAAACAGGAGATTGAAAAGAATGCTTTAAAGGAAACTGAATCCCAGATGAGGCTTAGAGAACTGGAAAAGCAGCTTGATGATCAGAAAAAGCTTGCGGAGGAAATGCGCCGCAAAGCTGACCAGGGTTCTATGCAACTGCAGGGCGAAGTTCAGGAACTGGCATTGGAAGATTTATTGAGAAGTGCCTTTCCGTTTGATGTAATAACAGAGGTGGGTAAGGGAATACGTGGCGGGGATTGTATACAGATTGTTAGAAATAATTTTGGACAGGAATGTGGTAAATTAATTTATGAAAGTAAAAGGACAGGAAATTTTGGAGGGGAATGGATTGAAAAATTAAAGAAGGACATGCGAAGCACAGGTGCTGATATTGCCATCCTGGTAACTAAAACAATGCCTAAGGATATGGATTGTTTTGGGTTAAAAGATGGTGTTTGGATTTGCAGTTTCTCCGAGGTAAAAGCTATGGCTAACGTTTTACGTGATGGGGTTATCAGGGTTTTTACTTCAGCAAAAAGCCAGGAAAGTAAAGGGGATAAAATGCATTTGCTTTATGAATATTTAACCAGCAATGAATTTTCTGAGCAGTGGAAAGCCATACGTGAAGGGTTTCTGGCAATGAAGATTGGTATTCAAAAAGAAAGAGATGCGATGGAAAGATTATGGAAAGCAAGAGAAAAACAATTGGAAAAAGTTTTATTGAATTCGGCTCATGTAAAAGGTTCCATTGAAGGAATTGCCGGGCAGGATTCTATTGATTTTAATTTGCTGGAGGAAGGCGACGAGGATGATATGGCTCATTAATAATAAACAGGATATTAATCAGGTTGTAAATATTTAGCAGAAGGGCGCTTTCTTAAATAACTCCCTGCCATAGCCGCAAAGCCGGCAAGCAGTGCACCTGTCAATGCAGATACCAGCATTAATAAATAAGGATTATCTGCTTTTAAAATAAGCAAAGAAATTTTGTGTGCAAGCAGGTGGTTGTTTTTATCACTTATCCAAAAACTGAGCCCTGCCCATAAAATAAACAGCGCAAAAAAACCTGTTATAAAACTCATTAATGCACTTTGAGGAATAATTGCAGCAACAATAAAAGCTGCAATAGCAATGCTCCACCAGGGGAGATACAAACAAGCAATAAAGCTTAGGAGAATTATCAGTATAAGAGAAACTATAAACTTCATTCAATAATTATTTAATAAATCTTCTTAAACTTATCACTTATTTCTTACCACTTACTACTTATCACTACATTTCAGAAAAACTCATTTTCCATTTTATTCTATCATCATTTTGTTCTGAAGACTTCATTAGCCATAAGGGATAATATTTACCTGCTACCCAGGTATCAATAAAATTATCATAGTATATACTGCCGGGGTTTCCACTTTGCCCCCCCGGATATACGCCATAGGCTTCCGTTTCCGGAGTTAATGAAACTATCATTCGCCAACTTGGGCCATGGGTTTCCTTTGTAGCGTTAATACAATGAGTACCGCCGCCAACGGGCAGATGCATTCTGCTTAGAGCTTCGAGTTTTGTTAAATGCATCACCTTAGTATCTTTATATTTTGCCCATTCAAGTTTGCCAGCCTTGTCAATATTAATCAGTTTAATAACTGCTTCTTTAAAAGCAGATGTTATATCATCTGCTAAAGTTTCTGTTTGCACTGTAGTTACGTTATCCAAAAACTTATAGGCTGAATCTTTTAGCACACCTTCTAACAATGTGCTTTCATATGGTTTCATTGTTGCCACAGGCGCTTTTGCAAATTCGTCATTCCAAACAGTATCTGTAAAACTTTTCCAGGCAAAATCAAAAACAGTTGCTCCTTTTGAATTAATATCATTTTTTAAATCCCAGCTTTTCAAAATATCCAAATATTTTTTTTCTTCACCTGTGAGTATTTCTTCTTTTATATTTTTTAAAAATAATGGCCGTGCCATTTCCGCAAACACGTTATAAGTTGAACTTTGCAATGCCATCATATCCTGCGGGGTGATATTATTCATTTCATTGAGCTTCCTGTTTATAATTATCCCCCGGTAAATGGGATATCCTCTGCCCAAATAATATGGATAAGAAGAATCTGCCGGGCGCTGGTTGGCGCTGCTGATAAAACCCCTTTCAGGATTGTATTGAAACGGATTTTCATTCTGTGGAATCATGGCCTGCCACATATAGCTGCTATCTGTGCCTGGCATTATAAAATCTCCCTGCCCCTTCCACTTTGCAGGAAATTCCCCTTGCGCTTTTATAGCAATATCACCACTCTTGCAGGCAAATGCACAGTTTTGCCCTGGTGTATGCAGATAGCTTACAGCTTCTGAATAGTCATCATAATTTTTTGCACGGTCTAATAAATTGAAACATTTAAGATCGTTGCCGATATCAGTCGCTTTCCATTTAACTGCAAAGTATTTAGTATTACCCGTTCTGTCCGCATTAAAGCTCTTATCATACATAACAGGCCCAAACACAGTATAGGCAACAGTATCATAGTAATCAGGCTTATCTTTTATCCTGATGTTCTCTATTCTGAAATCGGTTTTCTTCCATTCATTATTAAACCAATATTCTTTGCGAGTATCATCTCTAAATTTTATTTCATAGTAATCTCTCACATCCCTTCCGCCATTAGTGAAACCAAATGCACAGCTATCGTTGAAGCCAATAATTACACCCGGCGCACCGGGAAATGATACACCATAAGCATTAAATTCCGGTGCAGATATCTGCATTTCAAACCATAGAGAAGGAAGATTTAAGCCGAGATGAGGATCATTGGCTAAAATGGGATGACCGCTTTTTGTTTTAGCACCACTTACAGCCCAGTTATTACTCCCATTATCCTTATCAGGGCCGTTTTTAGATACCGGTAAAAATTCCCCGGAATTAAAATATAATGAATCAGCAGTTGAAGGTGGCTTTACTTCTATAGCATGTTTTAAAAATGCAGTATCTCCGCTTACTATGGGATAAAGCGAATCGGGCATTGAAGGATAGATTTTACTAAAATCCTCTTTGCTAAAAAAACTTTTTGCATTCGTCATTTCAAAATCATCATCATGCCCTGCAAGATCATAAGCCATATACTTTAGAAATAAAGCTATTTTTAAATTGCTCCATTTTTCAGGCTTGTATCCTATCAGTTTATACTCAAGTGGTAAATTACTTTCAGTTAAAGTTTCTATGTAAGCATTTACGCCGGCAGTATAAGCATCGCATTCAGATTTAGTTATAGGATCATTCTCCATTTCCTTTAAAGAAATTTCGGCCGCATATACCATTCCCAGCCTTCTGAATTCCCTGTCATGATTAAGGGCTTTATCCCCGATAATTTCACTGGCTCTTCCGGCAGCTGCGTGAGTTTGAAGCTCCATTTGCCATAAACGGAATTTAGCATGAATGTATCCCTGAACGAAGTATGCATCGTTCTCCTCTTCAGCAAAAATATGGGGCACTAAACCCTCATCAAGGTAAACATTCACTTTGCCTGTAAGCCCGGGAAATTTGAGCTCAGCATTAAAATCTTCATCAGCAGCTTCAGCATTTTGCCACACGCCATGTTGCGGACTTAGCAATTTGCCCAACGGAGCTGGTAATACTAAAGTAGAATCAAGAATAACAATAAGTATAACAGTAATTGCAACCGTAACAATTAAAGGAACAATTCTCATAACGGGTTAAAGATATAAAATAACAGGGCTTTTGAAGATAATGGTATTTGAAATATTTTAAGCCTCTCCTGAAATTCCGTACAGCGTTTCAATGGATTGCTCTGGCAAGTCAGGCAAATTTCATTGCCACGGCTTTCAAGCCGTGGGTGATAATTATGAATGAAAGGGCTTTAGCCCAATAATTTTTTTGGCTAAAGCCTGGTAGGAAAAGAATTTGTATCCACTACCTTAAGGTAGTGGCAATAGCTTACCTGAGCAATACCCGGAACACATAAAACTATCCCTTAAGAATATCCAATAACTCATCAACCTCTTCTCCGGTATTAAAAGAATGCAATACGATTCTCAGGCGCTCGCTCCCCTTTGGCACGGTGGGGTAAAGGATAGCACGTACATCAAGATTATGCCGCTGCAATTTTTCAGCCGTCGCTTTTGCCTCATTATTGCCGGGAACAATAACTATTTGTATTGGGGTCATTGACTTTTGACTTCTGACTTCTGACTTCTGAAATTGATCTATCAAACTTGCTAAATGCCCTCTCTCTTTAGTTAATCCGGGGAATATTTTATAAGAAGCCCGGATAGCAGAAATGCTTATTTGTGGCAACGAAGTTGTATAAATAAATTGCCTTGAAAAATTAATGAGATAATCTTTAAGCTTCTCCGAACCAAGTATTATTGCACCATGCACTCCACATGCCTTACCAAAAGTGTGAATCCTTGCAAAACACTTTTTTTGCAAATTTAGATGTTGTACAAGCCCTTCACCTTTTTCCCCTACAGTGCCCGTAGCATGTGCTTCATCAATAATGATATTTGCATTAAATTTTTTACAAAGAACGTTTATTTCTCCAAGGGGGGCTATATCTCCATCCATTGAAAAAACGGATTCTGTAACTACAAAAACATTGCCTTTTGATGCTTTTAATTTCTTCTCCAAATCTTCAAC
>JBDSAQ010000207.1:0-4037 GCA_039922095.1 Ginsengibacter sp.
GCCTGAAAGCGGCCCGTTCGGTCCTCTCTTGCATCCGTAAAAGCACCTTTTTTATGGCCAAATAATTCACTCTCAAATAAGCTTTCAGTTAGTGCGCCAACATCAACTTTTACAAAAGGTTTTACAGCTCTCATTGATTGCTGATGAATGGCTTTTGCAATAAGATCTTTTCCTGTACCGTTTTCCCCTAATACTAATATATTGGCATCTGTTGGCGCTATCTTTTCAATCTTATAAAATATTTCCTTCATTACTTCTGATTCCCCCAATAGTTCTTTATTTATAATCGAGGGTGTAATCTCATTAGTTTTTGCGTTTAATTTATTATCGCTTTTTTTGTTTAATGCATCTTTAATGGTGACTAAAAGTTTTTCATTATGCCAGGGCTTTATTACAAAATCTGCTGCGCCTTCCTTTAACGAACGCACTGCAAGGTCTATATCTCCATAAGCTGTAATCATTACCACAGCAGCGTTCGACCTGAACTCTTTGATCTTATTCAGCCAGAAAATTCCTTCATTACCCGTATTGATGGAACTGTTGAAATTCATATCAAGCAGTATTACATCAAAGGGCTGTTTGGATAATAATGATCTTATATTTTCAGGATTTTTTTCTGTTAATACATCCTTCACCTCCGTTTTCAGCAACAGCCGTACAGCGGTAAGTACATCCGGATCATCATCAATTATTAATATGGAAGCATTTTTTAAAAGCATATATCTGAACTGGGATTTATGGGATGTATGAGATTAATGAGACACTAACTCCAAAGATCATACCCCCCTGCAAACACACTCTAACAAATAGTATTCTTTTCAAAGTTTAAATTAAATATTCATATTTTTTTACAAGATTATAAAGCTTAAAAGTATTCATTTGCAATCATCTTCAAAGCCTTAAAACCTGGTTGAAGAATATTCTCTCTTCCATTCATCCCACACATTCCATAAATCCCAGTTCAGACAAATGCTGCAAATCATTGTATCAAAAGCGAACACTCTTTGTATTAATAACAAACAGTGCAATACATGCAATTCGTTACAAACCTTTGTTTTTCATTGAGTAATATTCTGGCATATCGTTGTGTATAGTAATGAAGATTATAAAAACTGCATCACAATTGTAGTTGCATCTCAGAATAAATTATAAAAAATAAAATTAATTATAAGTGGATAGAGTTATAGCCAAAAAGAAATGGAGCACAAAAAGAATACTAACTATTGCAGGTATCACCGGGGTAATTCTGCTTATAGGCGCAAGTTATTATTTCACCTCTGGCAAAAGCCGGTTAAATGTGGATACAGAGCGGATTACTATAAGTGAAATTAAAAAGGGCCCTTTCAAAGAATTTATTCCTGTTAATGGTATTGTTCTTCCTGTAACAACAATTTATCTTGATGCCATTGAAGGCGGACGTGTAGAAGAAAAATATGTTGATGATGGAGCTATGATGCAAAAGGGCCAGCCCATTTTACGGCTTAGCAATACTGATCTTGAGCTCAGCCTTGTAAACCAGGAAACTTCAGTGTTTAATCTTCTTACCCAAATGCAGATATCACGTAATGCTGCCCAGCAAAATACAGTTGGAAAATTAACCCAATTTACTGACGCAGATAATGCATTAAAGGAAGCTGAACGTATTTATAAATTGGATAAGCGTTTATACGAACAAAAGGCAATTGGCTCGCAGGAGTATAAACAGGCTGAAAATAATTATAATTACCAGTTGCAAAAAAAGTTGCTGGCGGATAAAGTTTTAAAACAGGATTCTTCCTCTACCAGGCTTGAAGTTAACCAGGCAAGACAATCTTATGAACGCACACAAAATGCATTGCAGGTGATGCGAAAAAAAGTAGGTGACCTTATTGTACGTGCGCCTGTTGATGGACAACTAACCTCACTTGATGCAGAGATAGGCCAGTCAAAGAACAAAGGTGAAAGATTAGGACAGATTGATGTGCTCAGCGGTTTTAAAGTTCGTGTAGATATTGATGAACACTATATCTCAAGAATATTTAATGATCTTGTCGGAGATTTTACAATGGCTGATAAAACCTATAAATTAAAAATTAAAAAAGTTTTTACACAGGTAACCAATGGGCGGTTCCAGGTTGATATGGCTTTTGTAGATGCTGTGCCGCAAGGTATACGCCGTGGCCAAACATTACAAATTGGCCTGGCATTAAGTGATGAAACCCAGGCTGTTCTTGTGCCAAAGGGCGGCTTCTTTCAGCAGACAGGTGGCAACTGGATATTTAAAGTAAGTGAGAATGGGAATATTGCTTACAAAACAGATATACAGTTAGGCCGGCAAAATCCTGATTACTACGAAGTGCTAAGCGGATTAAAGCCCGGTGAAAAAGTGGTAACATCAAGTTATGAAAATTATGGAACAATGCAGGAGTTGGTGTTGAAGAAGGAGTAGGTGTCAGGTATGAGGTATGAGGTATCAGGTATGAGGTATCAGGTGGGGAGATTTTTTATGAATGAATAGATCATTTTTCGGATTTCGATTAATTCATTCTGAAGTTCTTTGGAGGAAATTTCGGAGAGGTATTGTAAGTCTTTAGACAGTATTAATTGATACTCTAATTCTGAAGATGATCCGGTGGCTATTATTAAGAAGCGTCTCATTTCAGGATTAGAATTTCTTCCACAGCCTTCGGCAATATTGGTTGGGATAGAGGCAGATGAACGGCGCATTTGTGAAGTTAAACCATACACTTCCTCTTTTGGGAATGCCTGGGTAGAACGATAAATTTTTAAAGTTAAAGCATGACTTCTCTGCCAAATAGATAATTCCTGAAAATTGCGCATGATAAATTTTTAAAAATGATTAATGTAAAATAAAAAAAATGAACCCCAAACCTGATACCTCATACCTGATACCTCAATCCAAAATAAATTAATTGTTATGAAAAAAACTTTTTTATTCCGCCTGTTTGCAATTACACTTTTTTGCTTCACATCTTTAGCAATTAAAAGCGAATCCTCATCCTGCGGATCAACTTGTGATAACGTTCCAAAAACGGTGGCATCATCTGCCGTGCCTGTATTAAGCCAGGATAAGACGGATAAAGATTTTAAGTATAATGCTTTTTTTATAAAAATTTAAATATTTGTATCATTTGAATTCAGCTGATGCCTGATACCTCAAACCTGATACCTAAACTCAAAACCAAAAACAATGATAAAAATTTCTGAATTAGAAAAAATCTACAGAACTGAAGATGTAGAAACTGTGGCGTTAAACAAATTATCTTTTGAAGTAAGAGAAGGTGAATTTGTAGCTGTAATGGGCCCGTCGGGCTGTGGCAAATCAACATTACTGAATATAGTTGGCCTGCTCGATGATCCTGATAGTGGCAGCTTCATTTTTAATGGTATAGAAGTGGCAGATTTCAATGAGCGCAAAAGGGCTGACCTGCGTAAAAGAAACATTGGTTTTGTATTTCAAAGTTTCAATCTTATTGATGAGCTTACAGTTTTTGAAAATGTAGAGCTTCCTCTCATTTATCTTGGCGTAAAAGGGCCTGATAGAAAAACAAAAGTTGAGGCAGTATTAGATAAGATGCAGATAATGCATCGCCGTAACCATTATCCACAGCAACTTTCAGGTGGTCAGCAGCAGCGTGTGGCTGTTGCAAGAGCCGTTGTAAATAATCCTAAGTTAATTCTTGCAGATGAGCCTACCGGAAATCTTGATTCATCTAATGGTAATGAAGTAATGCAATTACTAACTGATCTTAATGAAAAAGGAACAACCATAATAATGGTAACGCACAGTGAGCATGATGCAAGATATAGTCACCGTATAATAAGAATGTTGGATGGACAAACTGTAACAGAGAATATATTGGTGTGATTTAGGTATCAGGTATCAGGTATGAGGTATCAGCTGTCACCGACTACAAGCTATAAATTCTGTAACCTCATTTCTCAAACCGTATACCGTATGCCTCATACCTGATACCTCATACCTGATACCTCACACCTGATACCTCACACCTAAACACAAAAGCTATGCTTAAAAA
>JBDSAQ010000208.1:0-4526 GCA_039922095.1 Ginsengibacter sp.
AGTACCATCGAAAGTAGCCAGCTTTTTTGGCCCTGCCGCCGTTACATATCTTGAACATATCTTATTATTAAATACCACCGAATAATTATTATAGAAACCTATAGAACTGTTGTCGGGATTAGGAATAAGCGTAATGCCCGACCCGTTAAATCTTCCAAACTGGGTTACTCCTGCCGCATTCTGATAAGCTACGTACAAGTTATTATTGAATATTCTTGGTGAACCTATAAAGCCTGAAGGAGAAGCATCAGGGTTTGGATAAAGGGTAATGGATGTACCATCGAAAGAAGCCAGCCGCTGCACACCTGAAGCATCGAGATAAATAAAAAAAAGCTTGTTGTTGAAGATGATTTGTATACTCTGGAAATACACGCCTTGCCCTGCATCAGGATTGGGTATTAAGTGAAGGCTGTCTCCGGTTTTATATACTGCCAGTTGCTGTTTTACCTTCGACAGGTCTGAAGTTCCGGTAGGGTTGTATTCCAGCACCAGTGAATTATTAAGAACAATGGGTGTGCCGGTATAACCCGATAAGGCGCCACTGCCTGTCCATGCAAAAATATCAGGCACACCAGGGTTTGGTACCACAGTAATGTTCTGTGCATTTAAGGGGTTATAGGTAAAGAGAAGAGCAAGCAAATAAATAATTAAATGTTTTTTCAATTTGATGACGTTTTAATTTTTACAGGGCATGAGTTCAATTTGAACTCATAATAAGATGTATAATTTAGAATGGTATAGTGGCTTAAGCAGAAAATGGATTGCAGTGACTTGATAAAACCTTTTAAGTCAGATGTGTTTCGTAGAAATTGAAATTTCAGCGGTGTTAAAGATATACATTATGCTGTAATTAACATGCATATCAACCAGTGGGTGTCCCATTCCTTAGCCGTGTTTCTACTCCAGGCTAGAAGCCGGGCAAAACACGGCGGCTTCTAAGTAACTCTGCTGCTGCCGTATCCTAACTGAAACATATTTCCATTACTTCGCCATGATATTTTTTTGGGATAGTGACATGCTGCAATAAACGAACAGAGTTTCTTTTTATGGCATTGTGTAAGGCAGGTTTTTTCAGATTTTCAATAAGTTTTTTCAGGTTTTTATTCATAAACCCCGGATGTGCAATTGCGCTGTAACTCAGGGGCCACCCTGCTCTTTGGGTTACACGATATTCATCATTAAGAAATAACTCAAATAATTCATCAAATCTTTTTTGATCACAGCCAATCCATTGTACAATTTTATTGCATTGCGCTTTTGAATGTTCTTCCAGGATTTCTTCTCTTAAATTCATGATATATTCTTTAATATTTATTAAGGATTCTCAGGAATTTTTATAGCTGATAAAGATTTTATTAAGCTTCCTACCTCATTTCCATCAACAGTTATTGAGTCAGAGTTTTCATTCATTAATGGATTTATGTAAGTCATTTTGCCCGGAACTCTTATTCTTGCTGAACTATGAAATTCAACAGCGCCTGTACTTTCAGCCAGAGCGGCCACATTATCTGATCTTACACCAGAGCCAGGCATTATTATTATTCTATCATCTGCCCGGGATATTAATTGTTTTATAAGTTGTGCACCTTCAATAGCAGTAGGCTTTTGCCCTGAAGTCAAAATTCTTTCACAGCCTATCTCAATAATATTCTCTAATGCTTCAAATGGATCTGCGGCTCTGTCGAAAGCCCTGTGAAACGTAACTCCCAGCGGATACGCAAGATTCACCAATAAACTGCATTTTTCTTTATCTACCTTACCTTGTTTGGTTAAAGCGCCAATCACCACACCATTGCAGCCAAGTTCTTTACACAGCTTCACATCTTTTTTTATTATTTCAAATTCTTCATCGCTGTAAAAAAATTCGCCACCCCTTGGGTGTATCATTGGGTAGAGATCAATGTGCAACTTTTCTCTTGCCATTTTTATAAATCCATAAGAGGCAGTAGTGCCGCCTTCATTAGGGTTATCACAAAGCTCTATGCGGTTTGCACCTGCCTCCTGTGCTATCATACATCCTTCAATGGTAAAGCCAATGATCTCTACTGTATATTTCATTTTTTAAGGTCTTCAATTATTTCTGAGTTAATGAGCTTTCTATAATGTTTTGAATATTTCTTAAGTACTTTCCAATCGCTAATTTTCCATTCGCCTTTAAGAGTAACATTATTCAAAAGCAATAAAGGCTTATTAATATTTCCCTTAAAGCCAAATTGTATGCACTTGATTGTATCCTTTCCTCCTGCCAGTACTATGTTCTCAATTAAATAATATTCACGAAGCCCTAAATCCTGTTTTGATGTATCTAACCTTACTGCAAATCCTTCATTCTTCAACTTCTGTAATATCTTTTCTTTACTAACTTTCATTTGATATGATTTGCCAATGTGTATATCTCCATTGGGCCTCATATAATAGCTAATAGGGGGTGATGTGGCCATCAAAATAAAGCTACATGGAATTACAATAAACAATGGGTTCACAGAAAACTTTGGAGGCTTGTTTATTTTAGAAATCTCTATTCGATAAATTAATAAATGAGAGAATGGTAGAATTGATAATGCAATTAAATCTGTATAGTCTACCGTTCTAACAATTGGTATAAGGGCAATTTCATTATAGAGCCTGATAAAATTTTCAGAAACAGGTAATTTCCAAAAAATAAAAAATAGTCCGCTTAGCAAAGATGCAATCCTGATAATATTTGGGAAAAGATATGCTAAGAAGATCGGAAGAATTAACAGGCCGGCGAAGTCAGAAATTTTACCCGTTAACCAACCAGGAAATTGCCATTTCAGATAGTGGTCATTCAGGGCCAACAAAATTATTCCTGAAATAAATATCCAATTGAAAAGAAGGTTTCTGTTTCGGGAGGTTTGCATAAATACTGTCTGCCTGGTTTTTAAATTTCGGAAATCTCTAAACAAAATATTTTGCATTATAAACCTTACTTTCTGCATCACTTGTTTGCACACAATAAGTAAATCCATTTTGAATTGAATAAGCGCCAAATTCACCCTTTTTATTTAATGCTAAAAAACCAACCTGTAATTTTTTTGCTTTTGCCCCACGTAATTTTATCATTCTCTCCACCGCTTTTTTGCAGGCCGCTTCGGGGGTATATCCATGGCGCATGTATTCAACAACTGTATGTGAGCCGCAAATTCTTACCACTTCTTCGCCAACACCTGTTGAGGTGGCTGCTCCAATTTCGTTATCAACAAACAATCCTGCACCAATTATCGGGGAGTCACCAACACGGCCATGCATTTTAAAAGCCAGGCCGCTTGTAGTGCAGGCGCCACTCAAATCTCCTTTAGTATCCATTGCAACCATGCCAATAGTATCATGATTTAAAATAGCCACAGGCCATTCATAAGAGTTGTGCCCGTTAAATGTTTTGTTATTCATTCCTTCATTAAGCCGCGGTGTTAACATTGGATCGTACCCGGAAGTTTTAAGCCACTTCTTCCACAATCCTTCACTTTCAGGAGTAAGTAAATTTATTTTTTCAAAGCCGTTGGATAGAGCAAATTGCAGTGCTCCTTCGCCGGCTAATTGTACATGCGGAGTTTTTTCCATTACCATTCGGGCAACAGATATCGGGTGCATGATATACTCCAATGCCATCACGGCGCCTATGTTAGCCAGTTCATCCATAATACATGCATCAAGAGTTACCCTACCATCCCTATCGGGGAGCCCGCCATAGCCAACGCTCATATCTGTGGGATCGGCTTCAGGAATTTTCACACCGGCTTCCACAGCATCTAATGCTTTACCCTTAGCGCCTAAAATATTCCATGCTGCTGTATTGGCTTTTACATTTGAAGCCCAGGTGGATAATACAATTGGCTTTACTGTATTGGTTGAAAATGTTGCAACATTATTAAAAGAAACCAGGGGGGCAGTTAATGCAGATAGATGTAAAAATTTTCTTCTGTTAAGCATAATGGTATATTTCAAAAATGAAGATAGCAATTATAGATATTAAGAATGATCTTAAGAATGTGCTAAAAGATGCGGCGGCAATAAGGCAATGTGAACGATATTGAATGCATACGAATTATTCAAGTTCGTACTTTATCTTAAATTTGCAGTTATGCAAATACAAATTTTAAAATCAAAAATTCACCGGGTAAAAATAACAGAATCAGATATTAATTATAAAGGAAGTATTACCATTGATGAAGACCTTTTAGACGCTGCAAATCTTATAGAAAATGAGAAAGTTCAGGTGGTGAATATTAATAATGGAGAGCGCTTTGAAACATATATTATAAAGGGAGGCCGTGGCTCAGGTACTATTTGTTTAAACGGGCCTGCTGCAAGAAAGGGTTTGGTTGGAGATATAGTTATAGTTATTTCTTATGCTACTATGGATTTTGAAGAGGCCAGAAAATTTGTCCCTTCTGTTATTTTCCCCGATGAAAATAATAAACTTCTATCCTGATTTTTTATGCATTGATAATTTTTGAATCATTTCATTTGAAACAGGGTCAGCATACAAACCAAAAGCACTTGTT
>JBDSAQ010000209.1:0-3011 GCA_039922095.1 Ginsengibacter sp.
TTGCCAATAACATCAGTGCTGCCAAATATTTTACGGGCTGCTGTTTCTGAAAGGGCCGCTGTAAACGGCTTGGTTAATGCAGTTTTTGGGTTTCCCGAAACCAAAGGAAAAGTGAAGATGCTAAAGAAAGAGCCGCTTGCAAAAAATGCCTTTTCCAATTTCAAAGGTTGGTTATTTACCTCTGTAGTAAGCTGGTTGTTTTGAACAAGTTTTACATAATCCACAATTTCGGGTATCGCATCCTTAAAAGAATTACCTACTGCATAAGCGCCGGCAGCCCATTGAGTGCTTAGTTTACCATTGTCGTACCTGTCTTGTTGCACACGGTAAACTCTGTCCTTATTAACCTGGAAATTCTCATAGCTTAACTCAAACGATACATATTGCAAAATGAGCAAACATGCTGCAATGCCAATAGCCAATCCGAAAATATTGATACCTGAATAAGCCTTATGACGTTTAATATTTCGCCAGGCTATTTTTAAATAATTTTTAAACATTGTCTTTAACTATGATTTTATGATTAAATGATTTTTATGATTCGCTTTATTCATAATCAATTCTACAAAAGTTAACCAGATTCCCACCAAAAGTCTCCCCCTTGGGGGGAGATCCGATAGCTATCGGATTAGAGGGGGCCTTTACTCTGTTCTTAAACTTTTTACCGGGTTTGCAATCGCTGCCTTTATTGCCTGGAAGCTTACTGTTGCTACCGCAATAAAAATCGATAGTACGCCGCCTGCAATGAACATCCACCAGCTTATGTTAATACGGTAGGGATAATTTTGCAGCCACTTGTTCATGAAGTACCATGCTATAGGAGTAGCAATTACAAATGCAATTGAAATCAACAAAATAAATTCTTTGGAAAACAGGTAAACAATGTTTGAAGCCGTAGCACCAAGCACTTTTCGAATGCCAACTTCTTTTATCCGCTGCACTGCCATAAAGGATGCAAGACCATACAAGCCAAGGCAACTAAGCAGTATAGCAACAACTGCAAATATTTTATACAACTGTGCTAATTGGTTTTCCTGTTTATAAAAACTTGCTACTTTATCATCAAGAAATTTGTATTCAAAAACAAAATCCGGGTAGGTGCTGCTCCAGCTTTTCTCAACTGCATGCATAACAGCCGCTACATCTTTCGTTGCAAGCTTTATTGCAACCCTGTCATAATTTTTTTTATAACTGGCGATGATCAACGGCGCCATACCGTCACGGAAAGACCTGGTGGTAAAATCTTTTAATACACCCACAATAGGCCCTTTATATCGATCATCGAAATTTATCTCTTTATTCAATGCGTCCCGGGGATTAGTAATTCCCAAATTTTTCAGAAGCATTTCATTTACTAAAAACTCTTTCATCGTGTCAGACGCTTCAATATTTCTGCCGGCAATTAATGGCAACTTATATGTAGGCACATATCTATTGTCAACTGTTTTAAATATTGAATAAAAATCTGTTTGTTTTATGGAATGATTAAAATTGAACATCGTCCAGTTATCGTCATTGTCCTCAACCGGTGTGTTTGAATTAAAACTCAGGTCTTCAACTCCATTAATACTTTTTAATTGTTCTCTTAAAAAATCAATTTTACTGTTGCTAACGCTATCAGACGGAACGGGAATATTTACAACAGCATTTTTATCAAACCCAAGCGGCTCGCTGGAGAAAAAATTCATTTGTTTTATTATTATCAGTGTCCCGATTATCAACGATTGGGCAATGATAAACTGAAACACTACCAAACCTCTTCTTAATGAAATGCCTTTAGTGCTTTTTGCAGAAAGCTTATTCTTTAAAGCATTTATGGGATTGAAACCTGAAAGTACTATTGAGGGATAAAAGCCCGCTAAGGCAGTAACCGCAATGGATGTTACCATGAGAAATAAAATTATAGATACGCCATTTACAGAATTGATCTGTAAAGAGAGTTCCAGTATTTTGTTGATGTAAGGCAATGCAAGCAATGCAATAAGTAAGGCGAATATTACCGACGCAAATACTATCAAAAATGTTTCAGTAAGAAATTGTGACTTCAATTGCCACTTGTTGCTGCCCAATACTTTTCTCACGCCTACTTCTCTTGCACGGTTAACTGCCTGTGCTGTTGAGAGATTAATAAAATTTACGCATGCAATTAAAAGTATGAACGCGGCAATCAACCACAAGACATTTATAAGATTATGACTTATTGTTTTACCACTGAACGTTCCAGCCTGCGTATCATAATGTGCATCACGCAAGGGTTGAATCGTTTGTAAATCTTTATTATCTGCTGATTTTACCTTTTTAGAATAAGCTATTAACTGCGAATTAAATCCAGCAGCAGAAACATTTTGCGGCAATAAAATATAACAGCCCGAATTTCCATCCGTACCATCATAATTTTTCGATGTAAGAAACTTTTTAGTGAAGCCTGTGCCATAAGCGACTACTACCTTAAATTGAAAATCAGTGTTAACAGGTATGGTTGCAAGAATGCCGCTTACTTTTAATACTTCAGCATTATTTATTTTAAATGTTTTACCTACAGCATCCTTCCAGTTACCAAAATATTTTTCTGCAATTTCTTTTGTAACCAATGCATTGTTGGGATCATTCAAAGATTTGTATGAGCCGGCCAATAAAGGGAAATTAAATATGCTGAAGAAAGATGGGCTGGTATAAAAGACACCTCTTTCCTCTTTAAACTTTTTTGTTGATTCATTATTATTGCCTGCTATTAAAACCTGGTCGTTTTGTGAAGCGTACACGGGGGCTACTTGTTCTATTTGACCAAAAGAAGTTTTTATTGCCTGCGGAAATGCAAACGGAACAGCATGTCCATAAAAAATATCCTTTGAATCTGCATGATGATATTCAGTAAGAACCCGGTAAATACGATCTTTATTTTTATGAAAATTATCGAAGCTGGAATGAAATTGTATGATAATAAATATCATCATACAAACACCAATGCCAACTGCTAATCCCCCAATATTAATGGCCGTATAATTTTTATT
>JBDSAQ010000210.1:0-8124 GCA_039922095.1 Ginsengibacter sp.
TGATGTAGAATTTGTTGGCGCCCGCAAAGAAAGTTATAATTATGACAGCCGGAAACCCATGGTGGCGCAAGGCTCTTTGGAAGACGATCAAAACCGCCGCGACTTTACTATTAATGCTTTAGCTATAAGCTTAAATAAACAGAGCTATGGCCAACTTATTGATCCGTTTAATGGAATAACTGATATTAAAGAACACATAATTAAAACACCTCTTAGTCCGGAAACAACTTTTAGTGATGACCCTTTAAGAATGATGAGGGCTATTCGCTTTGCTGCGCAACTTCATTTTACAATAGAAAGTAAAACTTTCGGGGCTATTAAAGAAAATGCTCATAGAATAAGCATTGTGAGTATGGAAAGAGTTTCAGATGAATTGAATAAAATTATTCTCACTGAAAAACCCTCTGTTGGCTTTGATCTGTTATACCAAAGTGGTTTGCTTAAAATTATTTTCCCTCAAATGGTTGCTCTTGCAGGCGCTCAGTATATTGATGGCAAAGGCCACAAGGACAATTTTTATCATACGTTGCAGGTATTGGATAATATCTCAGTAAATACAGATGACCTGTGGCTAAGATGGGCAGCCGTTTTGCATGATATTGGCAAACCGGCAACAAAGAGATTTGATGAACAGGAAGGATGGACATTTCATGGGCATGAAGTGGTTGGAGAGCGAATGGTACCCAAAATATTTACTAAACTTAAGCTCCCTCAAAATGAAAAAATGAAATTTGTTCAAAAGATGGTTGAGCTTCATTTGCGGCCGATAAGCTTAACAAAAGAAAATATAACAGACTCAGCAATAAGAAGATTATTGTTTGATGCAGGAGATGATATTGAAGCCTTAATGATGTTATGTAGGGCAGATATCACTTCAAAAAATAAACAAAAAGTAAAACGTTATTTAGAAAATTTTGACATGGTGAACAAAAGGCTTACAGAGGTAGAAGAAAGTGATAAGCTGCGTAACTGGCAGCCACCCATAACCGGTGAAATAATTATGAAAGCTTTTAATTTGCCCCCCTCCAAAAAAGTAGGTGATCTTAAAAACGCAATCAGGGAAGCTATATTAGATGGTGTTATCCCTAATGAATATACAGCAGCATATAATTATATGTTGCAAAGGGCTGAACTAATGGGGATAAAAAACATATCCGGTTAATTTACGGAAATACTTCAAACTGTAATTTTATTTTTTATAATGCTTATACTTAAATTCGTGTATGGCTATCTTAAGATTCAGAATATATTGGGAAGATGATGATGGCATTTACAGGGATATTGTTATACGCCATACGCAGAATTTTCTTGACTTGCACAAAGGTATTTTAACCTGTTTTGAATTTGACAATAAGCATAAAGCCACCTTTTACCGCAGTAATGATAAATGGCTTAGAGGAAGAGAAATTACTTTAGAAAAGTATGACAAAGAATATAAAGCTGAGCCTTTACTAATGGCTGAAACATTGGTTGGGTCTGAGATACGGGATACTAATCAAAAATTTATTTATGTGTATGACTTTAATAAGAACTGGACCTTTATGGTTGAGCTTATTAATGTTAATAAAGAAGAAAGCTCTAAAATAAAATATCCTGGTTGTTTACGTTCAGAGGGTATAGCTCCCAGCCAATACGGTACTAAGGGGTTGATAAGTGAAAAGCTTGCCGAAATTGAAGAAAAATATGATCTCAATGCAGAAAATCTTATAAGTGGCTTTGGAGAAGAAGGAGAAGATGTAAGCCCCGGTGAAGAAGAAGAGGAAGAAGAGGAAGAAAATACGGAAGCCGGAACACCTGGAATCTAAATATTTGTTGAGTACCTGCACTCATACAAATGAAATGAAAAATAAATATTGTTTTGTTATTGTTGGTGCAACTGCTGCGGGCAAAACATATTTTGCCATTCAATTAGCCAGACATTTCAATACTCAAATAATTTCTGCTGATAGCCGCCAGTGCTATAAAGAACTCAACATTGGTGTTGCGAAACCTTCGCCCCATAATCTTGAAGAAATAAAGCATTATTTTATTAATACACATTCTATCCAACAGCAGGTTAATGCAAAGTTGTTTGAAACTTACGCCAATGATGCAGCTGATATAATTTTTAAAGAGAATAATGTTACAGTGATGGCAGGAGGTACAGGATTATACATAAACGCTTTTTGTAATGGCATTGATGAAATTCCGGTTATAAATGAGGATATAAAAAATAATATTATTTCAAACTTTGAATTAAAAGGAATTGAATGGCTGCAAAACCAGGTAAAAAAAGAAGACCCTGTGTATTTTGAAAAAGGGGAAACAAAAAACCCCCAACGGCTTATGCGTGCACTGGAAGTAAAGCGCTCAACAGGACGGTCTATTACTGAATATCAAAAGAAACAGAAAAAAGAAAAATCTTTCAATATCATTAAGATTGGCCTCGAGTTGCCAAAGGAACAGCTTCATAAAAATATTGATAACAGGGTTGATGCCATGATGCGGCAAGGATTGCTTGATGAAGTAAGAAGCTTATTGCCTTATCAGCATCTTAACACATTAAACACTGTAGGTTACCGTGAATTATTTACCCATTTGAATGGAGAAGATTCATTAAATGAAAGTGTTGATAAAATAAAATTAAACACACGTCACTATGCCAAACGCCAACTGACATGGTTTAAAAAAGATAAAGAAATAAAATGGATAGATCCATCAACAGATAGTGAATCATTTATAAATACCTGCCTGGCATTCATCTGATCTACACTTCACTTCTTTTCATTTCCCCCTAACTCAAGATTAATTTAAAATGAACCATTCCGTTTCATAAATTCGCAGCATGTCACAAATATTATCAAAGGAACAATTGATTAAGATAGCAGATGAGTTTGGTACCCCGGTGTATGTTTATCATGCAGAAAGGATTTCAGAACAATATGATAAGCTGACGAATGCCTTTATAAACAATGATGTACTTTTTTTTTATGCCTGCAAAGCTCTTACCAATATCAATATTTTAAAACACATAAAAAGCATAGGGGCCAATGTAGACTGTAGTTCTATTAATGAAGTTAAGCTTGCATTACTTGCAGGCTTTGAACCGGATAGGGTTTTATACACTTCAAATGGAATTGCTTTTGATGAGATAGAAGAAGCTCAAAAACTTAATATCCATATTAATATTGACAGCCTTTCAAACCTCGAAAAATTTGGAAAAAAGTACGGGCATTCTTACCCGGTAGGCGTTAGGCTGCGGCCAAATATAATGGCTGGTGGAAATATAAAAATATCTACCGGCCATGATAAGAGCAAGTTTGGAATACCGGTTGATCAGATTGATGCACTGTTAAAAGTGGTTGAAGAGCATACGCTTTTTATAGAGGGTTTGCATATACATACAGGCAGTGATATTACAGATGTTGATGTATTTGTAAAAGGTATTGAAGTGTTGTTCGATATAATTCCAAAATTTAAAGAACTGAAATTTATTGATTTGGGAGGAGGCTTTAAAGTTCCTTATAAAGAAAATGATCAGCAAACAGATATCTCTTTACTTGCACAAAAAGTAAATGAGGCATTTAACAACCATCCCAACCCGGATGGCCGTCATTTACAGGTATGGTTTGAACCTGGAAAATTTTTGGTTAGTGCTGCAGGTTATTTTATTACCCGGGTAAATGTAATAAAGGAAAATACCGATCTTACTTTTGCAGGGGTGAACAGTGGGTTTAATCATCTTATCCGGCCAATGTTTTATGACTCTTACCATTACATTGAAAACATTTCTAACCCAACCGGACCTGAAAAAAGGTATGCTGTTACAGGTAATATTTGTGAGACTGATACATTTGCATGGAATAGGCAACTTAACGAAGTGCATGAAGGTGATTACCTTGTTTTTTATAATGCCGGCGCTTATGGTTTTGAAATGTCATCAAATTTTAACTCACGATTTAAGCCGGCAGAAGTTTTAGTAAAGGATGGAAAAGCACAACTGATAAGAAGAAGGGATGAGTTTGAAGATTTGTTGAGAAAGCAGGTTATATAAAAGCATTGTAACACTTATTTTCTTTATACTCCATTGCTGTACTAACTTAAATATTACAATTAATTTAAAGTTACAGCTTACATTGAAGTGGTTACCTGAAATTGTATAAAACGGAACATTTGCATTGGCCGGCGGAGTTTGTCGGCTGAGTTGATCGGCTTGCACAAATATATGTAACACCACACTGCCGGAATAGCTGCATGCATCAAATTATTTCGTTTTAGGATTTTAGTCAATCATTTTTTACAAAGCAAACAATAATAAATTCCTTTGTATTTCACAAAAAACAAAGCTCATGTGGAATACAAATACTTTGTGGTTTGAAATTTCAATAGTGACAATTTTCTTTTTACTGGGAAATATTTACTTTGGTCATTTTGAGGAGAGAAGTCCGAAATGGAGAAAAGTGGTGAAGTTTTTAATAACACTTATGATCATAATTTTATTATCGGTATTTTTCGGAAGAACGGTCGCTTTAGCAGTGCTTGCGGCGTCTCTGATCCCTGTAATTTATGTTCATGGAATCTTGCTGCCAAAGAAAGGGATAAACGGGTGGACAGGTGAACCTAAATTTAAATATTATGATTTCCGGGGCTGGAACAAAAATATTTTTGGCGAAGAAAAAAATGAAACCGGGGGTAAAGTACATTAGTTGTTTGCCTTAGGGTCAGGGACAAGACGGCGGCGCTTGCAGGTGAAGTGCTTACGCAATTATGTGAAATACCCTCGAAGGCAGAAATACTAACTCTTATGGATTACTTAGAACTTCGTGGATCTCTTTAGAATATGTTATCTTGGTTGTTGCAGAATATGGTAAAATATTTTACATACCTCAACTTAGTGCTGGTATTAAGTAGTTGTTCTTTCTCTGCTTTTAAAAAAGAGAAATCTCTTTATGGATCGTGGCGATTGCAGGATGTACAAAGTAATATTGAAAAAGGAAGTGACTTTGAAAAGTTAGCAGATTCAAAGCAGGCAGTACAGGATGGTTCTATGTTGAGCTTTTACGCAGATGGTAGTTATACATTGATTAAAGGAAACGGGTTTTATGCAAATGGTAAATGGAAAGCGGATAAAAATAATACTGAAATTGACTTGCAGAATCTGGAAGCCAAATCTGAAAACTCTAAGATTAAACTGGAGCTCAATCCTCAAAACAAGCAAGTTCTTTACATCACAACGCAAGATAACATCATATCGAAATATATAAAGGAAACAGAGCCACTAACAATATTTCAAGATGATCCTTTTTATGTTTCTAATAATCAGTGGCGGATCAGATCTGATGTGCCGGAAAATAAAAAAGAGCTAACTGCAAGATTTTGTAATTATTGCAAACACGTTGCTCTTATATTAAAGGCGGCCAAAGAAAGAAAACAAGATGTAGTGTATTTTGATTTTTCTCTTGGACCCATTCAAATTTATAGAAATGCTATCGGGGTGCATCCATATAACATAGTTCCAAAAAGCTGGAAAGATTACTTTTATGATGAAGCCCAGGCTTCCACTGCTTATTTAAAGTATCAAAATTACCTCGCTACCAGTCACTACAGAGGTGCAAGCAGCGGCAACTGGATTGATGATGATTATAATATTTTACTTGGTGTATATTCAGGTTTGAGTAAGAGTGAATAAGACACTTGTATATGCACTAATCGATAAAAGATGTAACATTCTTCTTGCGACTCATGTTGATATGGACAAACTCAGGTATCAAATGATTTTGTCAGATGAAACCAAGAAACTTCTCTAAAACAGCCGGATGATTTTTCTTCAAATCCCTTTTGATTGTTTGAGAAGTGAACTTTAAAAAATCACGTTGAACATTTTCTCTTTCAAAATCTTTCAGACCTGCCATATTAAATGTACCGATAGCTATCGGTATGATTACTCAACCCGATAGCTATCATGACAAACGTGTTTACTTGTACACTTTTTCTTTTAAGCAAAAACTTAAACTGGTAATTATTATATCATTCTATAATCAGGTTTTAAAAAATATCTCAATTCTAAATTGGTCGCAGTAGAATAGGAGTATGGTGTGGTATAATGAATTATTTTATAGTAAGGTTACCCAATAGTCTAAACTTCTTTCCCGTTTGTACAGTTATTTTGTTTCCCTGTGGAATTGTAAAAGGCACATTTAAAATACATTCTCCGTTACCTGCCGGGTTAATAATAATCTGAGAATTTTGAGGCAGAGGTGAAGGAGGTATTGTGCTATTGCTCCAGTTTGCCGCCACGCTCCAGTTGCCATTACCATTAAAAGTATAAGTATTTACTACAGCGTTACAATTATTAAGGGCTGTGCCTGCAGATTTAAGCGTAAGATTAATATTGGCTGCAGCAGGAGTAATATTATAGACCGCAATATTTTTTGAAATTCCACTTCCTTTATTAGCTATACTGCCGTTGCTACCAACATAGCCGCATATATTGAAGTTGTTATCGAATTTATAAATAATGCCATTGGATATAAACTCTCCCCCACTTTCATTTAATATGAACCCTGATGCAGCATATCCTCCATCTGTGGTATGGATAATGCTGGCAAAGGTGGAAAGGTAATCAGTAGAATAAAGATACTTATCAATAGTTTTTGTCCATTGTAAGGTACCACCTGAACTAAGCTTAACAATATATCCCGAAGTGGTATCACCGGGCGTATTATCAAGATCAGATATTCCACCCGAAAAAATATATCCCCCATCATTATCTTCCACAACAGAATAGGCCCGGCTGGTGCTGATATTAGATGTGCTGATGCTTTTAGACCAGAGAAGAGTTCCGGCAGCATTAAATTTAGTCATTAGCATTTGTGTTAATTCAGTTGGCGAGCCCATATAATTAACCAGCTTATTAACAGCACCGGCAATTACCAATCCACCGTCAGAAGCCTGCAAAAGAGAAACGGAATAGTTTGAATTTGCACCTGTTTCAATATATTTTGACCATAAAATATTTCCAGTGGGATTTATTTTAGCCAGGTACGTGGTATCATGGCTTTCGTCGTTTGCAAAATCATAACTTGAAACCTGTGCAAGTATAACATAATTGCCGTCGCTCGTGGCTGCTATATCGGTAATTGAATTATCGTTGGATGAAAATCCAAAATACTGCCTGGCCAGCAACAGATTGCCAAGGTTATCCGTTTTTACTAAATAGCCTGTATTACCAAAACTATCATCATCATATGCCTTGCCAATAACTATAAATCCGCCTTCTACAGTTTGAATTATTCTTATGCCATAGCTTTCGGATAAACGCGGATATATTTTTTTCCATAGCAGATTAAGGCTGGCATCAAACTTTAGAATGCCCAATTTATTGTTCATTGTTCCGCTTACAGCAAAACCGCCATCTGAGGTTTTGATAATAGAAATACCTTCGTCGTATCCGCTTGTACCAATAGTTATGGAAGATAATAACCCGCCCTGTGGATTGAGTTTTACAAGTAAAATATCCCTGTCGTCTTCATTAATATTTCTAGCCCCGATACCAATATAACTGCCATCGCTAATTTGTATTACTTCAAAAATGTAGTTATCGCCTCCTGTATTGATGTTTGTTTTAAAAGTGGTTTGAGCATTCGCTGCTGCAGTAATAAAAATGCACAGAAAAGTAAAAATATTTTTCAAAGCGGAATAAGTTATTATAAAGAAATACAGAAAGGCGAGACTATGAGCGCAAATTACGAAAGCTTACGATAAAAGTTCAGAAAGGCAAATGAAAAATGGCCAATACAGGAACGCCAGCCATGAAAAGGCTGCCTGAAACCTGGTGTATACGAGGTGTTAATTTAATATAGTCTACTCTATCTTTTTTTATGTTTCACAAAATCGTTTTCTGAAGGTTTTTGCCTTGTTCATATTCAAGCATAAATCACCATATTCCATCATACCGATACGTCTTCTATCAAAAAAAACTCTGCTGCATTATCTTTATTCAATGTAATAGATAAAATATCGAACTGTATCAGTTTCCAGCCAGGGTTCTGGTATAGATATTCTTCCGCAGAGCTCATAAGATATTTCATTTTCTTTTTACTTACATCATCTTCAGGAAATCCAAAAGTGTTTGTGCGCCTGGTT
>JBDSAQ010000211.1:0-6736 GCA_039922095.1 Ginsengibacter sp.
GAACAAGGAACACGTAAATATGAAGAACAAATAAAACAAAGAGAAATAAAAGCATTACACAAACTTGCAAACAAACACAATTTTAAACTCATTGAAAATCAAAGGGCAGCGTAGTGTGTCATTGGCAAACCAGTAATTGCATTGTTGGATTATTACATCATTTCAATAATGCACCGTGAGCGGTAGAGGTTAAAAGTAAGCTGTAATATTTATAGCTAACCTTGTGCTGGTTTCGTGAGGATACGAAAACCCGGCGGCAGGGTATAGCCTTATTTATAGAACGCAAATTGATAATTCTCATCAGCCACGCCTCTGCAGGCAAGAGGTTTCATTCCAGTGATTTCACCTTTTTGATTTTGTTTGTGGTAATGAAAACACCCCCGGAAAATTTATTTCGCTTGTTTGCCCTTTAAAATTTCAATTTCTTCTGTCAGCAGTTTCATTTGTTGTTTCATCAATTCTATTTCAGATTGCTGTTCTTTTACGCCATTGATAAGTAGAGGAACCAAAGCATTATAACTTACTGCATAAGTGCCGTCTTCATTAGTATAAACTGCATCTGGTAAAACTTTTTTTACTTCCTGGGCTATTACGCCAATTTCTTTATGGGCATCGGTGGCTTTGGTTTTAAAACGATAACTATAGCCATTGAGTTGCATTAATTTTTGCAGGCTGCTATCTAATAAAACAATGTCCTGTTTCAATCTTGCATCTGAAGAAACTGAACCGCCGGTGCCATTGAAGCTGAAAGTTCTGCCATCGCTTTTTATAGTAAACACAGAACCATCAGCACCTGTGCCACCGGAAGCAAAAAAACTGGTATTGCCCGTAGAAGCATCATTCCATATACGTGTATCTCCTCCGTTAACTATGGTAAATGCATCTGCGTTACCTCCGTCTAATGTAAGTTTAGAAACGGCTGTGGCAGTTCCGATAGAAACTTTTTCGCCTTTTATGGTCATGGTCTCTGATGAATTAGAATACAAATGGATGGAGCTGGGCGTAGGACTTAAAAAGCCGAAATAAAGATCATGATCACCGGCATTGGTTGTATTCCTGATCTGTCTCATTTCTGCATAAGCATCACTGCTGGCAAGGTCAATACCAGTTTCCCCGGGGTTGGTTTTAATAAACACCTTGCCATTAAAATAGCCTGCATAATTGGTGGAACCGCCGGTTGCTGAACCATATACACCATAATTTATACCTGCACCGGTTCCGGTTGCACTACCATACACTCCATATTTATCTCCTGCACCGCCTGAGGCCTCCCCTGATATAGCTTTGTTTACATATGCAGAACCAGATGCCTGGCCCAATACACCCTGATTGATTGCGGAATTATTACCATCAGAAATACCCTTAATCCCGGTGAAAGCACCAATAATGCCCGTGCCCTGGCTAAGCCCCTGCACCCCAACGCTGCCACCTTTTCCCTCTACGCCGATGCCGTAATTATTATCAACTACATTTTCTCCGTAAATGGCTCTTACATTTTGATTAGTGCCAACGGCGTAATTTTTTATCACCCTTAAGCCATTGTTTATTGTATTATCAGAATTTATTTCTATACGCCCGTTTGTGCGGAGCAATTTATTATCAAACTCTCCATATATTAATGTATTAGCAGCATCCGTTCCATCATTACTGATGTATAACTTATTGGAGCCGGTTTCATTCAGGCCTGCCTCAAATCCTATAAATATATTATTACTGCCTGCTGTATTTGCATACCCGGTATTTGTACCAATTCCGAGATTTTGATTTCCTGCTTCATTTCTGTAAAGCGCATGCCACCCAATTGCAATATTATCTAAACCTGTAATATTTGAAAATAGTGCGCCGAAGCCATTTGCCGTATTGGAATTGCCGGTGGTATTTGACAATAGTGCGGTGACGCCATTTGCTGTATTGGAGTTTCCTGTGGTATTACTACTAAGTGCATAATTTCCGATTGCAATATTATTATACCCGGTAGTATTGGAGAAAAGTGCATTATCTCCGGTTGCAGTATTATTATTTCCGGTAGTATTAGATGAAAGTGCCTTATTTCCGGTTGCAGTATTATAATACCCGGTAGTATTTTTTAAAAGAGCTTTGCTGCCTACAGCAGTATTTTCAGTGGCATGAAAGGGGGCAAATACTCCGGTGCCATTGTTGTATAAGGCGCTGTCACCAATTGCCACTAAGTTGCTTCGGTCGGTGTTATTATAAAGTGAGTTTATACCTATTGCCACATTAGAAAAGCCGGTAAGATTATTATGAAGTGCCGCAGATCCGTTTGCGGTATTACCACTTCCGGATGTATTACTAAAAAGTGCTCCAATCCCGTTTGCCGTATTGGAACTTCCTGATGTATTACTGTCAAGTGCGTCAGCCCCGTTTGCTGTATTACCTAATCCGGTAGTATTGTTAAACAGTGCACCAACTCCATTTGCCGTATTTGCATCCCCTGATATATTGTTAAGCAGTGCGCCATACCCGTTTGCCGTATTAGAGCTTCCTGATGTATTATAAAGCATTGCGTTAACGCCATTAGCTGAATTAGCGAACCCGGTTGTATTGTTAAAAAGTGCATTGGTTCCATTTGCCGTATTTGCATATCCTGATGTATTTAAGTAAAGCGCCTTATTACCAATGGCAGTATTAGCATTTCCGGTTGTATTGGCATAAAGCGCCTTACTGCCAACGGCAGTATTTCTTGTTGCCTGGGAAGTGCCGGAAGCGCCTTTGCCATTATTAAATAAAGTACTATCACCAATGGCAACTAAGTTGGATTGTGTTGTGTTATTCAACAACGCCTGGCTGCCTAAAGCCACATTGCTGTGCCCGGTAATATTTGAAAACAATGCATTTATTCCGATAGCAGTATTATCATTTCCGAATTTATTTGAATACAGCGCATTGCCCCCGTTGGCAGTATTGTTACCTCCACTGGAATTAGATCCAAGAGCATCTTTACCTGTTGCCGCATTGTAGCTACCGGTTTCATTGCT
Source organism: Ginsengibacter sp. (assembly GCA_039922095.1). Classification (GTDB taxonomy): domain Bacteria; phylum Bacteroidota; class Bacteroidia; order Chitinophagales; family Chitinophagaceae; genus Ginsengibacter. The sequence goes on from JBDSAQ010000211.1 coordinate 2,997, forward strand.
AACCAAAGCACTTTCTCCAATAGCAGTATTAGCGCTTCCATCAGTATTAAGATATAATGCATTGTAACCAATTGCAGTATTAGAATTAGCCGTTTTGTTGTGTCTCAAGGCATCTCTTCCGACAGCAATATTATAAAGACCGGTAGAATTATCTCCAAGAGCAAACAACCCAAACGCAATATTGTCTACTCCTATCAAGCCTGCCATAAAATTATTACGTTTAAAAACCATATCCTTATTATCTGTTGTACCAATAAAGTTTATACCCGCGTCGGTGCCGGCATTGCCTTTTGTGTTCCAGTCGTTGCTGGCCGTACTGTTGCCTTTTATAAATACCCATGTGGTTGCAGTGCGGTAGGCAAAAGCGGCAGAGTCAGTGTTATAAATTAGTAAACCATTGCCGGGATTTACAATGGCCATCATTTGTACGTTGGTAAGCCTTGGTACCAATATGTCTTTGTTATTGGCGTTTACTTCCAGCAGGGCAGTTGTGTCGTCGCTTAGAGGGCCAATAGTTACCTTTTTTTGTGCGGAAATGGTGCCGTTTATTATAAAGAGCACTGCTGTGGCAAGGAGAATTTTTTTCATCTTACTTTTTTAAAAGATATTAATGTATGACAGGAGAAATGGATCTTATCGTAAAAGACAGGCGGGGGACCCGGTTATTTAATGCAATATATATATTTTGGTAGGGATACGAAGATTAAAAAATTTGCTGCACATTTTAAAATATTATGGGTATTTACCTTTTTTGTTTGATCTGCGGACTCTGTGTTGGTCACAAACCATAAGTGTTCGGAAGATTATGAGTGTGTTTTGATAAAGCAATCGCCTGGCTTGCTTTGGGTCTCCTTTACCTGGTTTATTCACCTTTAAAGGTGATCAAATATAAGTTACCCTACTTCATGTCAGGTGTCCTCACCTGACACTCTTAAATCATAAGATATCCATGTAGTGAGTAAGTATATTAAATTCATCTTCTGCAGTTTCATAAAATTTAGATGATGAGAATTTATAACTAACAGGATCATTGCATAATTGCCAATGGGGCTGAAGTGGATTATAATGCATATAATCTAATTTACCTGAAGCCATTTCTCTGCTGGTGATTTGTGTGGCCAATGGATCTCTTTGCCAAAATAAATGATTCCGATCATTCTGTTCAGAGCGATAATCATTTAAATTATGGTTGTCCGCTCTTAGTTGCTTTAGGAACATATGTCCTGTATATTTTTCAAAGCTTGCCTTGGGTGTTTCTTTTCCATTCATTTTTAACTGCTCCCATAATACATGTATGTGGTTTGGCATTATCACATATCCGAGAATATTAACCAGTTCGTTTTGTTTAAGCCATTGCAGACTTTGAATTATGATCATCTTCATTACATCATCTTTCAGCAGATGTTTCCAATCTTTTATTACTGATGTCCAGAAGTAAGGTGCATTGAGCGATTGAAAGCTCTTCCGTTCTCCAGAATATTTAAAGGATTCGGCCATATTATTTCTAAGATACTGCTAATTAAGAACTGTCAGGTGAGGACACCTGCCAGGAAGGGGGGAGCAGCGAAATAACTCAATCATATCTTTATTAGAAGCCCCGCCGGTCCTGCCCGTCTTCATGCTATGAGGAGAGACACGGCTTAGGAAGAAATTTACTAATTTCTTAGCGGGAAGGATTAGCGTTTTGATAAAAGAAAAAGTAAATTGCAGTAAATAAAAATTATGGAAACTGCGACAATAGAAAAGCAAATAAATAATTATTTGCCGCAATTAACAGCAAAGCAAAAAAAGGCTGTGCTTACTGTAGTTAAAACTTTTGCCGCCGATGAAAATACAAATGGTTACAGCGATGATTTTAAAAAAGAATTAGACAGCCGCTATGAGGAATATTTGAATGGCGGCAAACTTGTAAGTGAGGCTGAGGCAAATAAAAGAATTAAAAAAATCATCAATGGTATACAGAAAGGATGAGTTACCTGATTGCCTACCAACCAAGAGCTATCAGGGAGTATGAAGCTGCTGCTTTATGGTACAAAGAAAGAAGCATGCAGGCTGCAGAAAATTTTGAAATTGCAGTAAATAAAAAAATAAATATTCTCCGGCTAAATCCCCTTCGATACAGAAACACTTATAAAGAATTTAGGGAAATACAATTAGATAAATATCCTTTCAACATAATTTACCTCGTTGACGAAAATAAATTGAAGGTTATTATTTCTTCAATATATCATCACAAAAGAAATCCTAAAAAGAAATTTAAGAGACAGTAATATTTTCCTGATCTGTATGTTGCCATAATATTCTTATGATGATGGGCTGCCGGGTAGAAATGGAAAACACGGTGAAGGTTTTGTGAGTTGGCTTCTGCGCCGAATTTGTAATGGATAGCCAGAAATGGCAACTCAATATATCTTTATTAGAAGCACCGCTGTGTCCGGCCCTGCTTTATGCTATGAGTAGAGACACGGCTTAGGATAAATTTGTTATGAATATAATTTAGCTTTTGAATAAACACTTTTTCCGTCCAAAGATCAATATATAAAGGATTTCTTTTCCAGAAGTGATATTGCCTGTCTGTTGAATCAGTAAAAAATTCATTCAGCATTTTGTTATTCGTATCAACCAGCTTAAACTTCATTTGCTGTGCTGTATATTTTCGAAAACGTAATTGAATTTTATCAGTTTTATATCAGTCTTGTATTTGCCATATTAAATTAAGATGATTGGGCATTATTACAAACGCATTCACTGCAATGCTACCTTCGGTTTTTAAAAACAATAAGCTGTCAATGATGATCTGCTTGTATGCATCTTCTTTTAATAAATGCTTCCCCGTCCGACCGGTCATACAGGCGGGCACTGAAAAATGGTGGATGTAAAAAATTGAGTATGGTGCTCAAAATTTGTTGACGGCATAAATGAAAATACAAAACTTATGGAATGGTTATGCTGTTGCCTGGCTTCGGTTGTTGGTCAACAAGACCAAATAACGGCTCGGCTGGGGAAGACCAACGAGGCGGAGCAAAACGAGTTGGTCTGGTCTCTGATCAATGGCTGATGTGATGGCAATTGCTCTATAACATTGTGCTTTATAAAAAGAATGTTTTGCTTTCATTGCACCTCGTGTTTGTTAGCCGTTGGTCAGAGATAAGACTGTAGCTAGGAAGGGGAAACCTATGGAGGCAGAATTAAATTTTGCAATCACTTATTTGCATCAAGAAATTACTTCTCCCTGTAAAAAAAATTTATAGAACGTTTGCCTTTAGCTGTAGCATAGCCGAATAAAAAATTACCAAGTACTTTAATATAATGCTCAACCTGTTGGTCCGCAGAAAAATTAGAATAGCTTATTCGCCCTTCGGAGATCCAGAACCTTGACAATAGGGTTATGTTGCCAATTAATAATTTTAATTGCTCATCATTCATTTTTTGTAACTCTCCGTTTTTTATAAGCATAAGAAGGTGTCCAATAATTTGTTCCCGTCTTTTGCTTTCTACACGCTTATAATCTTTTGCCATTACTGCATTTTGTGTAATAAGATGTACAAAGCTGAGATGCAGACACCGGTAAGCATATTGATTGTAAAAAATAGTACGGTACATTTTTAAGAAATCAACCACATTGCTTATATCTGCGGATGTAAATGCCGGGTTATTTACATTCCTTAACTGTTCCGCAATCGCAAGTACCAGGTCATCTTTCGTGGGAAAATAATAGGTTATGTTGCTCACCCGCATAT
>JBDSAQ010000212.1:0-4631 GCA_039922095.1 Ginsengibacter sp.
ACAACGGCATTATGGGAATCTTTTTTTATTCTCTGCTTTAACCTCATTCAAAATCGTAACAAACCTGCTTACATCAGGCTCATAACCTCCGGCGTTCTTTATGATATGCCCTTCCTGGTCAGTAAAAATATATAAGGGCTGAGCATTGTAGTTGGCAATAGTCGCTTCAAAATCGAGGTGTTTTGCGCCTACGTTTTTTACTTTTGAACCATCAAATTTTGAGATGTACTTCTCATTTTCAGGAAGCTCTCTTTTTTCGTCAACATATAGTGAGGCAACTATAAAATCACTATGAAGCAAACTGCTTACTTCCGGTTTTGATAAAACTTCAGCTTCCATCTTTCTACAGTTGGCGCAACTGTGGCCTGTAAAGTCAATCATAATTGGTTTCCTCAGTTGTTTTGCTGCTGCAACAGCTTCATCAAAATCGAAAAAAGCTTCCACACCCGGAATCTCGGACTCTAAAATATCAATATATTTTTTTGGCTTTATGGTTAAAGAAGCTGTTGTATTGTTTTGCGAAGAAGTATCGTTAACCCTTGTTGAGTTATTGCGGATCAATTTTTCAAGATTGAAATCCTGGGTTTTATTTTCGGGCAGCCAGCCACTTATTCCATTTAATGGAGCGCCCCACAGACCCGGTATCATATAAACAGTGAAGGCAAGAGCGCCGATGGCAAAAAATAATCTTGTTACAGAAAGATGAGGAAGCCCGTAATCGTTCATCGGTAAATGATCATCATGCCTGAATTTTAATCTTCCTAAAAGATAAAACCCCAGCAATCCGAAAAGAATTATCCATAATGATAGATATACTTCTCTGTCGAGCAAGTGCCAGTGATAAGCCAGGTCAGCATTCGACAAAAATTTTAGTGCCATTGCCAACTCTATAAAACCAAACGAAACTTTAAGTGTATTAAGCCATCCGCCTGATTTTGCAATTTTATTAAGCAACCCGGGGAAAAAAGCAAACAGCGCAAACGGCAACGCAATTGCTATTGAAAAACCAAGAAATCCTACCACAGGGCCAAGTCTTTCTTTTTGCCTGCTTACATCAATCAATAGATTTCCAATAAAGGGAGCAGTGCATGAAAATGAGACCAGTACCAGGGTTAAAGCCATAAAAAAAATCCCCGAGAAACTGCTGATACTGGCCTTTGAATCAACCTTGTTTGTCCACGAAGATGGAAGCGTTATTTCAAAAGCACCGAGAAAAGAAATACCAAACACCACAAACAATGCAAACACAAAAAGGTTGAAGCTGGCACTGCTTGATATTTGGTATAAAGTGTCTTTGCCAAAAAGTATGGTTAAAAATAATCCTAACAGGGTAAATATTGTAACAATTGAAATTGAATATAATGTTGCGTTTTTTACACCCTGCGCTCTTGTTTGACTGCGCTTTAAAAAAAAACTTACCGTAACAGGAAACATGGCATATAAGCAAGGTTGCAAAACAGATATGGCTCCCCAGCGCAAACCATCAAGAAATGTTGCTAATAACGATTTTGTCGGCAAATTAGCAGGAGAAGTTGGAGCAGTTTGTGCAAATAGAAAAAGCGCCGCAAAACATAGGATGATAGTTAATATGGCTTTTGATCTCTTCAATGCGGCAAGTTAAAAAAATAGGATAACAAAATGTTATCCTTTAAAAAAATAGTATTTATAGCAATTACAGATTACAGCTTTATTTTAAACTCCACTTCCTTTGGAGGGAGGCATTGTTTATCATTACATACCATATACGAAATATTGCCTGTAATTTTATCACCGGAATTTAGTTTCACTAACTGTACAAAATCAACAGCATCTTCATAAAACTTTTGGTTCACTTTAAATTCTTTTTCAAACTGTGTTTTTAATTTTCCTTTTTCCTTAACGCCTCCAACAGAGTTTCCTTCATTCACCTTTATTTTAGTAGGATCTGCGCCTCCCTCCGGATTTTTTATTGAATAGATATGCCATTTGGGTTGCAACACAGTTTTTATATGTACTTCATATAAATTATTTCCCTTTTTTACCACAGAATAATCAAACCTTACCGGGTTCAATATTTGGGCAAAGGAAGTGCTTAAAAAAAATAAAGTCAATAAAGTAAAAAATATCTTTTTCATTAAATGTATTTGTTCAAAGTTACATCAAGCTAAATCGTTAGAGTAACTTAAGCAGCCTGAATCTGCATTATTAACTTTAGTTTATCGAAAACAAATGCGCTAAAACTTTTCTTCCATCTTCGTTATTTAAAGCCTTGCTGCAGGCCCTTTCCGGGTGTGGCATCATACCCATCACATTTCCTTCTTTATTTCGAATGCCGGCTATGTTTAACAATGCGCCATTCGGGTTGGAAGAACTATTGATATTGCCGGCCTCATCACAATATTTATAAACTACCTGGTTGTGTTTTTCAAGATCATTTAATACTTCATCATTTGCATAATACCTGCCTTCACCATGGGCTATGGGTATTTTAAATACCTGTTTTTGTGCATCGCCTGTATTGGTTAAAAAAATGTTTTTGCAAACAAATTGCATATTGGCATTTCGCAGAAGAACACCCGGCAGTAAACCACTTTCACATAATATCTGGAAGCCGTTACAAATGCCTAAAACCTGGCCGCCTGCATGGGCGAAAGCAATAACACTCTGCATCATCGGGCTAAATTTAGCAATAGCGCCACATCTTAAATAATCTCCATAACTAAATCCTCCGGGCAATATTATACAATCGCTTTTATCAAAGGCTGAAAGGTCCTTATCCTTATGCCAAAGCTCAATAACTTCCTGCTGCATTTCATCCTGCAAAGCAGAAATTATATCCTTGTCACAATTTGAACCAGGAAAAACAACAACACCAAATTTCATTGCAGGGGTTTAAATATTTTGTAAAGGTAAGCCACCAGGATTATTTATTATAATAACTAATAATTATTACAGACCCAACTATTAACCAATGCAACAAATATGGAAACAATTTTTTTGAGGGGTAAAAGAATGCAGAGGAAATAAATGCGGATAAGGGTATGGCAATTATTATCCATGGCTGAAAAGAATGTGTATCATTAATAAAAGCGATGAGTACTGCAATTACTAAATAAAATAAAACAAGGCCCCAGCTTTTTCTTATCTGCAGAACATGCTTTCTAAAATTAGCCTGTACAAACCATGCTCCTGTTAAAAAAGTTATCAAAATAAGGATTATCCCGCCTAACATCCAATAGTTTTGAAGCCTGGGATAACCAATAACAAAAACCGGGGATTTATAAAATTTAAATTTATCTGATAAAAATAGCCACGCAAATAAGTAATAGAAAGGAGCAATAATACCAGCTAAAGCAATAGCCCATTCAGTAATATTAAAAGGGCGGGTTAACATTAAACTAAATACAATTAGCAAGGCAAATCCGAGTGATGGGAAATAAATAAAAGATGTAATTCCTATTACTATACTTACGTTAAATAAAGTTGTTTTTGGATTTAAACTATTATTTAAACCGCTTATTTTAAACCATACCCATATAAGCAAAGTATTTACTATTAATGCGCTGCTTAAAATATTCCATTCAGGAAAAATGGATGTAACAAGCAAATAGCTCATGGCCGGCAAATAGGTAGGCCGTTGAAGAAGCCGCTGGTCATTTAAAACTTTATTAAATGATATGGCTTGTGTAAAAAGCAACAGGTATGCTATAATGGAATATATAATTGAAGGATAATTGCTTATGGATTGTAACCCCAAAAGCAATTCTTTGTATAAAATTCCATCTGTTTTTCCGGCTGCAGGCACAGGTAAATGAGAGAAAAATGAAAATTTAAGCAGCAGGCCATAAATAAATAACAAAAAAGTATTAAGAGGATTATTGGCTTTAAAAGTGCCTACCACCAGGAGAAGATTTGAGGAGTAATGAACAATGGTGAATGGTGAATGGTGAGTGTCTATAATTCACCATTTACCATTCACATTTAGGTGTAATCAATTTTTGCAAAGCACACATAATTTCTAAACATACAGGGAACAATAATTTGCTTTGCACTAACCTGCTTGGCAAAGCGTGGCATAAATTCATATCCCTTATCTAAACTTTTTAAAGTAGGATTTCTCTTTAAAACGCCATCAGGAGTTATACTTTGATCTGCTATCAGTTGATTCCGCCTTTCCAGCTCATTAAATAAAAAATGCAGCTCGCCTCCGGCATTCATAATCTGATACGAGAGAAAGTTATCACTCTCATCATCAAACTGGCTTTTGTTTAATACATTGCTCCAGGATAGCTGGCCATTTTTATCAATTTCCATAACTATTATATTATTATAATAATACCTTGTTTGTGAGCCATAATATCCCCTTGGCCTGTACCAGTAACCGGATGGTGAGTACATATAATAATTATTATAAGAAGATATTGAAGAATATCCATATAAATAATCCTGCCTGTTCCATGGATTTCCTCTTGATTGTGTATAGTAATTTTCGCCTGTCAATATAAATGAACCATCTTTTTTTAATATCACATTCCGGATAAAATAATCATTAAAAGCAAATTTTATATTTCCTTCTACTTTAGCTTGCTGTCTTAATGCGTCATCAAACTTTATTGCATTTTGTATAGTTTGCTGGTTTGTTTCTCTATCCC
>JBDSAQ010000213.1:0-4170 GCA_039922095.1 Ginsengibacter sp.
GTTTTTCCTCACAAAGTGTATCCCCTGTTTTAATATCTTTAAAACCTACAGCTGCTCCAATATCACCCGCTTCAATAAAATCAACAGGATTTTGTTTATTAGCATGCATTTGCATGATACGTGATATTCTCTCATTTTTGCCAGTACGGGTATTTAAAACATATGAGCCTGAATCAAGCCGGCCACTATAAGCACGAAAAAATGCCAGACGACCTACAAAAGGATCAGTCATAATTTTAAATGCTAATGCAGAAAACGGCTCTTTAGGGTCAGCATGACGTAAGATTTCCTGTCCATTATCAGGATTAATCCCTTTAACTGCCTCAATATCCAATGGACCGGGTAAATACCTGATAATTGCATCCAGTGCAGTTTGTACGCCTTTATTTTTAAAAGATGAACCGCACATCATCGGAATGATGGAGATATCAATTGTTGCCTTTCTCATAGCAGCATGTATCTCATCTTCTGAAATAGTATTTGGATCATCAAAAAATTTCTCCAGCAAATGTTCGTCATAATCTGCCACGGCCTCTATCAGGTGTTGCCTCCATTCATTTACTTCTTCCAACATATCTTCAGGAATGGGTACTTCTTTATAAGTCATGCCTAAAGTAGCATCATCCCAAACCATGCCCTTCATTGTAACCAAATCTACAACCCCTTTGAAATTATCTTCAGCACCAATTGGCAATTGAAGAGGTACTGCTTTTGCTCCAAGCATTTCCTTTACCTGCTTAACTACATTTAAAAAATCTGCACCTGCTCTGTCCATTTTATTTACAAAACCGATCCGGGGCACTTTATACTTGTTAGCCTGGCGCCAAACAGTTTCAGATTGAGGCTCAACACCGCTAACTGCATCAAACAATGCAAGCAAGCCATCCAATACACGCAATGAACGTTCTACTTCTACAGTAAAATCTACGTGGCCGGGGGTATCAATAATATTAAATTTATATAATTTACTGTCAGCATTTTTTACACCCTGGGTAGTTGGAAAATTCCAAAAACAAGTGGTTGCAGCAGAAGTAATAGTTATCCCTCTTTCCTGCTCCTGTGCCATCCAATCCATGGTGGCGGCACCATCATGCACTTCTCCAATTTTATGATTTACACCTGTGTAATATAATATACGCTCCGTAGTGGTGGTTTTACCGGCATCAATGTGCGCTGCAATTCCAAAATTTCGTTGATATCTTAAATCCCCCATGGCCTTATTCTTTATTGTTAATTATTAAATTTAATTCTATAAATGAGCTTCGTTTCTTTCTCATTCATTGATGATGTATAGAGGTTCTGTTAATTTTTTATCTTGTTTAACTTTAGACATTAGCCACAGTTTTGGAGGCGCAAATCTAAGAAAAATATGTCGCTTTTATAGGTTGAGAAAATTAAATCAGCCCTGATATAACAGCAGTTTCACAAAAAAATCCCTTCTTTAAAAACAAGGGATTTAACTATTATGAAATAATATTCTGGATTAAATTCTAAAGTGAGCGAACGCTTTATTTGCGTCAGCCATACGATGTGTATCTTCTTTCTTTTTAAAAGCCGCTCCTTCACCTTTGCTTGCAGCAACAATTTCATTTGCTAATTTTTCAGCCATACTTCTACCATTTCTATCCCGGCTAAAACGGATAAGCCATTTTATGCTCAGGGAAATTTTTCTATCTGAACGAACTTCGGCAGGTATTTGGAATGTAGCACCGCCGATCCGGCGGCTTCTTACTTCTACTGAAGGGGTAACATTTGCCAGAGCCCTCTTCCATATTTCATATCCGTCTTCTCCGGAAATTTTGGAAACTCTTTCAACCGCATCATAAAAGATATTGTAAGCACCACTCTTTTTGCCTTGCCACATTAAATTGTTTACAAAACGGGTAACTAACTTATCATTAAACTTAGGATCCGGAGCTAATGGAAGTTTCTTGGCTTGTGCTTTACGCATTATTAATTATTATTTTAGTTGCGATATTATTTTTTTGCTTTTTCTTTTTTAGTTCCGTATTTAGAACGGCTTTTCTTCCTGTCTTTAACTCCTGCTGTATCAAGGCTGCCACGAACAATGTGATAACGTACACCGGGAAGATCTTTAACTCTTCCCCCACGTATTAAAACTATTGAGTGTTCCTGTAAGTTATGCCCCTCACCGGGTATGTATGCAATAACTTCAATTTTGTTTGTAAGCCTTACTTTAGCTACTTTACGCAAAGCGGAGTTAGGTTTTTTAGGTGTAGTAGTATATACTCTTGTACATACACCCCTACGTTGCGGACAACTATCTAATGCCCTTGATTTACTTTTGGCCCTTATTATTTCTCTACCTTTTCTAACTAATTGCTGTATTGTAGGCATTACTTAACCTTAATTTTTTGGACGGCAAAGGTATGTTGCACATTGTGAAATACCAAATTATATTGATGATCAATTTTATAGAATCACTTACTTAATTATCTAATCTAACTATACCTTAAACATCCATTTATATATATCGGGAGCTCTTCCCTCTTTAATTTCGGTCATCCGCTGTTTTATTTTAGGCGCTATTTTCCATTTATCTACACTAAAGTTCATTACAAAATCTTTGTAGCGCAATTCTTTTATCATTGAGATAGTGGCGGCTGTTCCGGTACCAAAAACTTCAAACAGCTTATCCTCCTTATACGCATTTACAACATCATCAATAGATAAGGAGCGTTCTATTACTTTCAATCCTGCTTCCTGCAATAAGGTTATTACACTCTCCCTTGTAACACCCGCCAGTATGGTTCCTGATTCTAGGCCCGGTGTATAGGCAGTATCGCCAATAATAAAAAATACATTCATAGTGCCGCATTCCTGCACATATTTATGTTCAAATGCATCAGTCCATAATACCTGGTCATAACCTTTTCTTCTTGCTTCTGCAGTTGGATGCATGGCTGCTCCGTAATTACCTGCATTTTTGGCAAACCCAACGCCGCCAGGAGAAGCCCGTACATATTTTTCTTCCACACAAATTTTCATTGGTGTACTATAATAAGGACCAGTAGGGCATAATATTATCACGAACTTATATTTATCACTGGGCCTTACACCGATCATCTCATCGCTGCTAAACATTAATGGCCGGATGTATAATGAATGATCTTGCTTTTGTGGTATCCAGTTTATATCCAATTCAATTAATTGTCTTAAACCTTCTATAAAAATTTCTTCAGGCACTATGGGCATCTCCATCCTTTCAGCAGAAATATTAAAACGCTTAAAATTATCATAAGGCCTGAATATCATTGCATCGCCATTTTGATTTCTATATGCTTTTATACCCTCAAATATTGCCTGGCCATAATGTAATGCTGCAACTGAAGGCGATAAAAGTAATGGCTGATAAGGTTTAATTTCAACTGTCTTCCATTCACCATCTTCATAATCTACTTCCAGCATATGGTCTGTAAAGTATTTGCCAAATGGAAGATCTTCCAGCATCATTTCATTAAGTTTGCTTCTTTCTACCTTTGTGATATTAAATTCATCTGCTACTATCATATCATTAAATTTGTAGCAAAGAAACAAAAAAATTATGAGGCATTTGCCTGATTATGACCCTAAAAAACATACCGCTCCCTGCAGTTGTTCTTGCAAATCTTTTTAAACATTCCCTTATTGGATTGCAGGTTAATGAAAAACAATTAATACATCAATGCGATGACATTATCTTTTTTGGAGGTAATAACAAGCACATACTTCTGTTGGTAAATAATCCAGATGCGGATTTTTTGCCGGATGACCAGTTGACTTTTTTAACAGGGATTTTAACTGCCTGCAACCTATCAATGGATGATGTTGCGATTGTTAACCTGAATAAGCCGGATGAATTAAATTATAAAAACATTCCGGATATTTTAAAGGCTGAAATAATTATTCTTTCAGGCATTGAGCTTTCAAGATTAGAACTGCCTTTTAAAATTCCCCTGTTCCAGGTACAGCTGTATAAAGGCCAAAAATATATACCTGTTCCTTCATTGCATGCAATACAAAAGGATACTGTTTTAAAAAGAAAATTGTGGGAATTATTAAGAATTGTATTTTCTGTATAAATTATGCTACCCTTAATTTTTGCAACTAATAATATACATAAAGCAGAAGAGGTAAGAACTGTTCTAGGAAAGGGTATTGATATTAAAA
>JBDSAQ010000214.1:0-4585 GCA_039922095.1 Ginsengibacter sp.
AAAATGGCTCCTATTGTAAAACAGGTTTATCTGCAAATGGCAGAACCACGCTGGGTTTTAGCTATGGGAGCCTGTGCATGCAGCGGTGGAATTTTTGATAGTTATTCTGTATTACAAGGCATTGATCAGATAATACCCGTAGATGTATATGTGCCTGGCTGCCCTCCCCGGCCGGAAGCAGTATTAGATGGATTTATGAAAGTGCAGGAATTGGTTGGTAAAGAAAGCCTGCGGAGGAGAAACAGTGAACAATATCAACATTTGATGGAGAGTTATGGGATACAATAACCCCCTATCCCCCTAAAGGGGGCATATGGAAATTTTTAAACTAACATAAAAGCCCCTTTAGGGGTTGGGGTATGACTAATCAAATAATCCAACAAAGACTGACAGATAAATTTGGAGAACAACTTACTGCATGGGAAGAGCCCTATGGTATGCTAACCTTTGCAGCACCAAAAGAAATAAATTTAAAAATACTTCAGTTTTTATTTGATGACACAGAATTAAAATTTCAGTTTCTTACAGATCTCACAGCTGTGCATTATCCCTCAAACATCGGTGCTGAATTAGCTGTTGTATATCATCTGCATAATCTTATTGATAATATTCGTATTCGTTTTAAAGTTTATACTGATATAAATAAGCCTGACATTTTTAGTGCTACCGCTATATATTCGTCTGCTAATTGGATGGAAAGAGAAGCCTACGATTTTTATGGTGTCAATTTTGTTGGACATCCAAATTTGATAAGAATACAAAATGTAGAAGACATGGAATATTTTCCGCAAAGAAAAGAATATCCTTTGGAGGACCAGACCCGGCTTGACAAAGATGAAATGTTTGGCAGAGGCGGTTCTTTAAGTCCGGGGAATCAAAAGTCTGATCATGGAACTATTGCAGGTAATGATAAAGACTTTCTGAAAAACAACTAATTTTTAAAAAAGTTGCAAACAACACAACATATAAAATTGTCCCCTGGTAGTTTAGAAAAACAAACAACTACGCTAAACCTTGGACCCACGCATCCTGCCACACATGGAGTGTTTCAAAATATTTTAGAAATGGATGGAGAGCGGATAGTGGATGCTGTACAAACTGTCGGGTATATTCACAGAGCTTTTGAAAAGATTGCAGAGCGTCGGCCACTTTACCAGATTACCCCGCTTACTGACAGGATGAATTATTGCTCGTCTCCTATAAATAATATGGGCTGGCATATAACCTGCGAGAGACTTTTGAAAATTCAAACTCCAAAACGTGTTGATTATTTGCGCATAATTATCATGGAGCTTGCCCGCATTTCTGATCATCTTATTTGCAATTCAATTGTTGGTGTAGATACCGGGGCATACACAGGTTTTTTATATGTAATGCAATACAGGGAGTTGATCTATGAAATTTATGAAGAGGTTTGCGGAAGCAGACTGACCACAAACATTGGCCGTATTGGTGGATTCGAAAGAAACTTTACCGCCACGGCTTTTGAAAAATTAGAAAAATTTATTAAAGAATGGCCGGTTGTTTTGGAGGAGTTTGAAAATCTTTTTACAAGAAACCGTATCTTCATGGAACGTACAATAGGCGTGGGCCCTATCTCTGCAGAAAGAGCATTGAATTATGGATTTACCGGCCCTAACTTAAGAGCTACCGGCGTTGATTATGATGTACGGGTACATACACCTTATAGCAGTTATGAAGATTTTGATTTTACCATCCCGGTGGGCACCACAGGCGATTGTTACGACAGGTATTTAGTTCGCAACGGTGAAATGTGGCAAAGCCTTGAATTAATAAAGCAAGCTTACAAAAAGGTACAGGAATTTAAAGGCGCTGATGCAGATGTTTATCATGCTGATGTTCCTGAATATTATTTGCCTGATAAGAAAGATGTTTATACCAAGATGGAAGCGCTTATTTATCATTTTAAAATAATAATGGGTGAAACCAATATTCCGGCAGGTGAAATTTATTCTTCAGTAGAAGGTGGTAATGGTGAACTGGGATTTTATTTGATAAGTGATGGTGGACGAACACCATATCGTTTGCATTTCAGAAGGCCAAGCTTTATTTATTACCAGGCCTTTACCGAGTTAGTTAAAGGAGGCATGTTGAGTGATGCAATTATAACAATGAGCAGCCTGAACTTAATTGCAGGAGAACTGGATTCATAAATCATTTTATTTAGTGTATAATATGATTGAATTTTCAAGAGATAAATTAGATAAAATCAATGAACTGATGTCCCGTTATCCGCAGGGTAAGCAGAAGAGTGCGATACTACCCGTATTGCACATGGCACAACAGGAGTTTGGAGGGTGGCTTGATGCAGGCACTATGGATTATGTGGCTTCATTATTTAATATACAGCCAATTGAAGTATATGAAGTGGCTACATTTTACTCCATGTATAATTTAAAGCCCGTCGGCAGATATGTTTTTGAGGTTTGTCAAACCGGGCCTTGCATGGTTAGCGGCAGTGATAATATTATTAATTATATCCGGCAAAAATTAGGAATTGAAATTGGAGAAACGACTAATGATGGATTGTTTACTTTGAAAGTTGTTGAATGTTTGGGGGCTTGTGGTTATGCACCAATGATGCAGTTGGGTAAAACATATCGTGAGCATCTTACCAAAGAAAAAGTGGATGCAATAATTGAAGAGTGCAAAAAAAATGCAGCAACTAATAATTAAAAAAATAGAAATGAAAACTAACATCCTTTTATCACTTTTATTGCTCGTAACAATAAACTCTTTCAGCCAATCATCAAATGAAGAGAAATTATTGCAGCGGGTAAAACAACTGAATGATGCAATTTTTATTAATAAGGATAGTATGGCATTAGAAGGCTTGATGGCAGATAGAGTAACCTATGGTCATTCAACAGGCAAATTGGAAGACAGGACGACAATGATCAGAGCAGCAGTGAGTAGTAAACAGTTATATACCGATTTTGTTATGGATAGCGCAACCGTTATTATTGAACGGAATAAAACTGCCGTTGTAAGGCATGTATTAAGAGGCGTTTCAACCCAGGACGGTAAAGCATCACCGCTGCATATAGGAGTACTCCAGGTTTGGGTAAATCAACACAATCAATGGAAACTAATGGCCAGGCAAGCAGTAAAACTGTAAAAAGAATTATCCGGAGTATATGGCGATAAAAGTATTATTAGATAAAGTAAATGTTCCCGGGATCCGAAACTATGATATATATCGCCGGGAAGGAGGATATCGTAGTGTTGAGAAGGCTTTAACAATGTCTCCGAATGATATTGTTGAAGAAGTAAAGAGGAGTGGACTTAGAGGCCGCGGGGGAGCAGGTTTCCCAACCGGGATGAAATGGAGTTTTTTGGCAAAGCCTGAAGGAGTTGCGAGGTATCTTGTTTGTAATGCTGATGAAAGCGAACCTGGCACTTTTAAGGATCGTTATCTCATGGAATTTCTTCCTCATTTGCTAATAGAAGGAATGATCGTTTCATCCTTTGCATTAGGAAGCAATGTATCATACATATATATACGTGGGGAATACGATTGGATTACTGATATTTTGGATAATGCAATTGCTGAAGCAAAACAAAATGGCTTCATTGGTAAAAATATTTTAGGAAGTGGTTTTGATTTTGAATTATACACCCATCGTGGCGCAGGCGCCTACATCTGTGGCGAAGAAACTGCTTTACTGGAAAGCCTTGAAGGTAAAAGGGGTTTGCCAAGAATAAAACCTCCGTTTCCTGCTGTTAGAGGTTTGTGGGATTGCCCGACCGTTGTAAATAATGTAGAAACGCTTGCAGCAGTAGTTCCAATTATAAATGGAGGCGGACAAGAATATGCTAAAATTGGTGTCGGTAAATCGACCGGAACAAAATTGATTTCAGCCTGTGGCAATATTAATAAGCCGGGTGTATATGAGATTGATATGACTATTTCTGTTGAAGATTTTATTTACAGCGATGAATATTGCGGAGGCATTGCAAATGGTAAAAA
Organism: Ginsengibacter sp.; assembly: GCA_039922095.1. GTDB lineage: Bacteria > Bacteroidota > Bacteroidia > Chitinophagales > Chitinophagaceae > Ginsengibacter. The sequence continues at coordinate 3,992 of JBDSAQ010000214.1, forward strand.
ACTTAAAGCATGTGTTCCTGGTGGATCATCTGTTCCTATTCTTCCGGCAGGTTTATTGTTAACTACCGCCAAAGGAGAAAAGCGGCTAATGAATTATGAAAGCCTTTCTGATGGAGGGTTTGCTACAGGTTCAATGATGGGCAGCGGTGGGTTTGAAGTATTGGATGAAGATCAGTGTATTGTCCGCCATACTATGTCGCTGGCAAGATTTTATCATCATGAAAGCTGTGGCCAGTGTTCACCTTGCAGAGAAGGAACCGGCTGGATGGAAAAAATATTAAAGAAGATAGAGAACGGGAAAGGTGAGTTGAAAGACATAGATATTTTATGGGATATACAAAGAAAGATAGAGGGGAATACCATTTGCCCCTTAGGTGATGCAGCAGCATGGCCTGTTGCAGCTGCCATAAGGCATTTCCGTGATGAGTTTGAATGGCATGTGTTAAATCCTGAAGAATGTTTAAAAAGAAATTATGGTTTGGCGCATTATGCAGAACCTTTAGCAGCAACTGTATAAAATTAAATGCAAAAGATAGATAACATAGAAATTAAAAATTTTAAATCTATACGCCATCAAAAAATTGAAGGGTGTAA
>JBDSAQ010000215.1:0-5223 GCA_039922095.1 Ginsengibacter sp.
AATACGGAGGGTTATAATTCATGCCCATACTTGGCGGAAGAAACCCATGTATAAGAAGTCCCCAGTATTTATCATTCTCGCCTAAATTTATGGGCCCATCCATAGCTTTTGCATTGTGTTGCTGCAGCCAGATCTTTGCTGTATCAAATAACTTAAAAGCAATTCTCTCATCATCAATACTTTCAAAAAAGCCTGCGCCTCCAACTATAAAATCTTTGTTTTTATTTTTATCATAGTTTATAAAAGCTGCTATGCGGCCGGTTATTATGCCGTTCTCATCTCTTGTTATCCAACGTTTGCAAATGCCATGAGCAAGAAAATTGTTGTGCCTGGGATCAAAAATGGCTTTTATGTCTTTATCTAAAGGGGATATAAAGTTGGGATCAGTTTTATATAGAATTCGTGGCAGGTCAATGAATTGTTTTGCAGTATAATTATCATTTACTTCAGCTATGATCATTGTAAAGAGTAATAAGGATAAAGATAATAAAATCAACTCTCTGTATATTCGGGTGATATCAATCACCATTTTTCTTCATCAGGAATATTTTCTCTATTACTGAATTGTTTTCTTGAATAAATCTTTTCCTGCTCTCTTTCTATAATAAGCTTTGCAATAACCGGCGCAGCATCCTGCTGAGAGTTGCGCTGCAGTAAGTCTTTTAATTTGGTTTCACTAATATCTGCTTTATACAAAATAAATACAAGCTTTTCAAAATCAGTTTGAATAAGATGGTTGATTAATTCCGATAATTTTTCCAATAGTTCTTCCTGTGAAATATTGGGAAGCAACCCGGTTTGAAATTGCTTATTTAAAGCTTCTGCGAGGTCTTTATTAAACATTATAGTCTTCTTTAAAAATTTCGTGCTACACCCAAACCGAACAAAGCAAAATCATATTTTACAGGATCCTCCCGGTCCAGCAAACGCAAATTACCCGTTAATTGTAATGCTGCCTGCCAGTTTAAAACTTTACAATCTAACAATTTAAAATGCCTTGCCACCCTTGCCACATGTACATCTACAGGACATATAAGCTGCGCAGGAGAAATTTTTTTCCATAGGCCAAAATCAACCCCCTTATCATCTTTCCTAACCATCCAGCGCAGATACATATTTAATCTTTTACAGGTAGCATTTTTCTCAGGAAAGGCAATGTGTTTTTTTGTTCTTACCGGAATATCCGTCAAGGAAAAGAAATAGTGGTGAAAGGAATTCAAAGCTCTTTCTACAGTTCTCTCTAATCCGGTAACTACCGGATTAGAGGAGGAAACTTTTTGGTTTAAGGGCTGATTACAAAAAAATGCCGATTCTAACGATGTATTTGTTTTGTAATGATGTTTTAAAAATTCAATGAAATATAAAAGGTCAGTAGTATTGAAAGTTCTATGTTTAAATTCCATCAATCTTTTTAAATCCAATAACCCATGGTTCAAGCAAAATTCGTATGGAGCATTATCCATTAGGAGCATAAGCTGCTTACTTTTATTGATAATAGTTGTGCGGTTTCCCCATGCAAAAATTGCAGCAAAAAAACCTGCTATTTCAATATCCTGTTTGCGGGAAAATAAATGGGGAATACAGATTGGATCATTATTAATAAACGAGGGTTGGTTATACTCTTCAACTTTTTTATCAAGAAATACTTTTAACTGATTAATCATTATACCAAAGGTAACCCCAACTTAAGGTTTATAAATTGGGATTGTAATTATCCGGGTATTATAAAACCGCTTCCTGATATATTTATAGTTATGTTTTACGCTACTATTCCAAAAGCTGCTACATTAACAGAAAAAAGATGAGGGGGATAATTAGAAATGTTTATACTGCAATTGCTTTCCTTTGAGTATCAGTTAAAAAAGCTTCTTTTACATCTTTGCCAATTGCCTCTTCAAGGTCTTCAATTAAATCATCAGCATCTTCAATACCCACGCTTAATCTTATCAATGAATCTGTCAATCCGTTTTTAAGTCTTTCTTCCCTGGGTATGCTTGCATGGGTCATACTAGCAGGATGCCCAATTAAGCTTTCAACACCACCAAGGCTTTCCGCAAGTGAAAATAGCTTTGTTGCGGACATTACTTTATTTGCAGCTTCCAGGCTATCATCTTTTAACGTAAAACTCATCATGCCTCCAAAACCCCGCATTTGTTTTTTGGCAACAGCAAAATCGGGATGATCATCAAAGCCACACCAATAAACGTTTTCAACCTTTGGATTGCTGCGTAAAAACCGGGCAACTTTTTCACCATTTTCGCAATGCCTCTGCATGCGCACATGCAGGGTCTTTAATCCGCGTAAAACCAAAAAACAATCCTGTGGACCTGGAACTCCTCCACAACTGTTTTGTATAAATTGCAATTTATCATTTAGCTCACCATCATTCATAACAAGGCAGCCATGTACCACATCGCTATGCCCGCCCAGGTATTTTGTAGCAGAATGTAAAACAATGTCAGCCCCAAGGTCTAATGGATTTTGTAAATATGGAGATGCAAAAGTATTATCAACACATAACAGGATATTGTGTTCCTCCGCAATTAGCCCAACAGCCTCAATGTCAGTAATATTCATCATCGGATTAGTTGGGGTTTCAGTCCAGATGAGTTTTGTATTATTCGTTATATAGTTTTTTATATCATCGGGGTTGCGCATGTTAATGAAATGAAATTTCAATCCGTACTTTTCAAAAATTTTTGTAAACATTCTATATGTGCCGCCGTACATGTCATTAGCTGCAATCACTTCATCACCTGGATTTAATAATTTAATAACCGCATCTGTTGCAGCCATTCCACTGCTAAAGCACAGCCCGTATTTTCCGTTTTCAATAGCCGCTATTGCTTTTTGCAAAGCATCTCTTGTAGGGTTTTGCGTTCTTGCATATTCATAACCCTGATGATCACCGGGAGCAGCCTGTACATAGGTGGAGGTTTGGTAAATAGGCGTCATAATAGCACCGGTTGAAGGATCCGGCTCAATACCCGCATGTATAAGTTTAGTTGCAAGCTTCATAAATCTTATTGTTTTATTAAAGGAATCAGGCGTTTAATTAATACCGTAAAGTTCTGAATAATTTTTTTACTTGGGTCAGTTAGCTCAAAAATGAAAAATCCCGCTAAATAAGCAGGATTTCAGGCAACACTTTACAATTAATTTTTAAACTCTATTGGCATGGCAACTTTTGCAGTATCCCAATATATAATCATATTAGCACCGGCGGGCGCCTTTTCAAAAACAATTGTAAGCACCTCTGTAGTTTCATTTTTATTTGAAGGGAGATCAACTCTTACCACATCTTTTGTTTGGTCATATTTAAAACTGCCCCATGTATCTGTTTCCTTATTAATTATTAATGTCCATTTATCTGCATAGGGAATACAATACAATGAATAACGGCCTTTTTTTATTTTTTTATCGTTGATCTTCACATCTTTAAAAAATTCAATTTCCGTAGCCTCATTAGCGCCCATACGCCACACTTCTCCGTATGCCTGCAACTCACCAAAAACCTTACGGCCATTAAGTTGCGGCCGGCTATAGATCAATCGTATCGCCAAGGGTTCAGTGATTTTGTCCTGAATTTTTAATAAGGGATACCCGGCAGGGTAATAGCTCATATCCATAGGGGATTTATCAATTACAGGAAGTTTACCAGCGGATGTTTGCGATGATGCCTTTAAAGCTGAAACCAGTACGGCAATAAGAATAATCCTTTTCATAATTTTGATTTAGTTATAGAGTGATTAAAGATAGATAGATCCCTTTTCCAAAAGGTTGCGTAACTGAAGAGCGGCAAATTGTTTTAGTTCAGGAAAAAATGCCTCATAATACTTCTTAAGTTCGTGGTAGTGATTATTAAAAATTGACCAGGCAATATTGTGCTCATTTAAATAAGCTGCACGGTTTACCAGTCCGCCAAAACCTTTTTCAATACCCCATCTGTATTGGTAGTTAGATAGCCAGTTTTGTTTCTTCATATAAGGAAATATTTTTTGAAAAACCTGGGGTAACTGAGAAAAATTATTTTCTAAAGTTTGATAAACACTATTACTGAATTTTTCCAGATCAGATTTTAAAGGAAATTCGTTGGTATCAGTAGCTAAAAAATGATCATACGCTACATCTATAAATGCTCCTGCATATAATCTGTATGTTGGTTTAAAAAAAAGTTTTGCATTCTTAGTAGCAGGATGGTCATCGGTAAACTGATCAATTGCCCTATGAAGTGCAATCCCACTTTGAATGCCCGTAGGATAAGTATATTTGTTTTTGCCTTTTACAAAATCACTGATCATATTTCCGACCAATATTTCAGGCTCATTAAACGAAAGATAAGCGTGGGCCAGGTAATTCATTGTATAATAAATGTAATATAGGTATCAATTTTAAATGAGTAATTATTGGCATATAATTTTCTATGAGAAAATTATATTTTAAAATCTTAAAACTTAATTTATGCTTATTAATTATTCAAACAACATTCCACAGGATGACAGCACAAACACACCGCAATATTTTGGAAATGGAGGAGATTCGGAAGTTGAATCAGCTTTAAATGAATCCGAAGAAGATATTGACGACGACGATTTGGATGATGATGACGATCTGGATGATGATGATGATTTAGATGATGCTGATAACATCGAAACTAATGACGTGGAAACAGAGCCAGCCTCAATAACTCCTGACGATGATGAGGATTTAATTGCCAGCGATGATATTGATACTGATGATGATTTGGAAGATGAGGATTCGGCAGATGATATTTAAGTACATTATAATTCAGGAAAAGAGTGGCTAAGCTGCTCTTTTTTTTGCATGTATGTTTCGTGTAGAAAATATTATACAATTATTTCTCCCGGAAATAAGCTTTGTTTTTATGTACCTGCATAATTTTAATTTCCCATTAAAATTAGATGATTTTTTAAGTTAAGTATAGCATTTTGTAATTGTAAAAACCCTCAATACATCTTGGGGGAGTATTATATTCTTAGTTATTATACCCTGCAAAGTGAATTGAACTAAAAAATCAGTTAACTTATAACTGAGCCAGGTTTCCCTGTAAAAATATTAATCCTATAAATTTAGTCCTGATTCCATAAATTATCGGCATCTTTGTAAGTTGCTTCTCCATATTTTTTTTAATATAGAGATGTATAAAAAATTCCTTAACAAAAAAATTCTTACATGTACAGTCACATCTGGAAAAATACCTGC
>JBDSAQ010000216.1:0-8394 GCA_039922095.1 Ginsengibacter sp.
GTTGTTATGAAAAAAGAACTAGCAGAACAAATATGACGGATTTATATAAAAACTTTAAAAATTAACTTGACGCTAATGCGAATGGTCGGGACAAGTTATTGTAGCTGCGTATTTCTTTGGTGTGTACATCCGCCATAAGGCAAAGTTAAATAGAAGCTTTTGTTAAGGAGTAGTGCAATAAAAAAATGTAACTTAGTCACATGAGAACAGTAACACTTGATATACCAGACACACTGGATTTGGATAACAAAGAAATTGCCATGGTTTTAGCAACAAAGCTTTATGAGCAAGGCAGGTTATCGCTGGGACAAGCCGCAATACTTGCAGGACTTACAAAACGGACTTTTGCTGAGCTACTGGGTCGTTATGAGGTTTCTATATTCAACTATCCTTCATCCGATCTCACAAGAGATGTTGCGAATGCCTAAAACTATTATTTCCGATACAAGTTGCTTAATAATATTGACTAACATTGGTGAGCTTGAACTTTTGTATAAAACCTATGGAAGAATAATTACCACGCCTGATATTGCAGCTGAATATAACGAAGCACTTCCTGAATGGATCGAAATAAAATCTGCCACTGACAAATATTACCAACAGATTTTGGAACTGCAAATTGATAAAGGTGAAGCCAGTGCTATTGCCCTGGCCCTGGAAATCACTGATAGCATAATAATTCTTGATGACTATAAAGCAAGAAGAGTAGCTGAAACACTTGGTTTAACAATAACAGGAACAATTGGAGTAATAATCAGAGCAAAATTGCAGGGTATTATTCCTTCAATAAAACCATATCTCTTTAAAATAAAAACTACTGATTTTCGATTGTCTGCAGATCTGGAATTTCATGCTTTAAAACAAGCTGGCGAATAAAATAACATATCAGAATTTAATTCCAATCAATTTTTGCTGGTACAACAAAATATTTGCATCCTTCATGCCCATGCCAGAAACATCCATGCACAAATATTTCAATCTTGTATTTTGGTAAAACAATATCGGGCTTACCCGGCAGGCTTTTATCATGCAGCTTATAACGAAATCCATTGGCATGTAAAAATCTACGCACCAGCATTTCAGGTTTTGTATTCGTGCTTTTAATGCGGCTCATATTGTAGCTTGTTCTTTTTTTGGTGTGCACATATGCCATGCTACAAAATTATGATACGTCAGCTTATGCCAACTCTTCAAGATGTAGCTGGTTTATTATGCCAATGATGAGTTGTATGGTATAATAATATTTTTTTACTTCTTCTTTGTCTCCGGGCTCAGTATCAGGCGGCTCCAAAAGGTCGTTGCCTGCAGGGATAGCAAAATAGCAGTTGCCTGCTACAAATGAAAAAGCCATAAGCCTGCCTGATTCGTGTGTTAACATAATCATTCTTTGCCTCATCGCAGGAGTAAGAATGGTTAGCGCCTGGGATTCGTAAGTGGTGCATACGCGATAGTATTTAGCAAAATCCTTATCAATATAAAGATCTCTTATACGGGGTATTGGCATAAGCCGGTATTCATCCATCATCGTCGCCGGAAGCTGTTCCTCGCCACGTGCCCAAACATACGTGCCACCTGTAAAGGCGCTGTTTATCTTAACTACAAAAAATAGTCCCTTAAAAATAGTTTTCATATTCTCGAATTGCGTATGAAGCTGCGAGCAATGGAAACTAACATTGTTAACTACGCCTTCAATATAATCATCACCGTCAAAATAATCATAGTAAGCCCTGAAGAGGCTGCTGGTTTTGTATTCATGCTGGCTAATTGATTCGTCTGGCTTATAAATAATATCGGGATACAAATGCGCTATGATCTCCTTAATAACAGATGCTTTGTAATCATCTATATACTTGTCATTTTTTTTAGAGTACTTGTAAGTAGCAACTATAGCGACTGAAATTAAGATTGAAAATAAAAAACCGACATGCGAATAATGAAACTCCAAAGCAAAAAATCCGATTACTATTGCCGCTACAAATGACAGCAAAGCGATAATACCCCACTTGTCTGTACTGTCACCTTCCTGTTTTAAACTGGTCATTAACGGCGCTAACTTAAGCGCATACAAACTTTCAAAATCTCCATCTTCATTCATTCAAGTTAGTTTTGGTTTGTACAAGTTAAGGCGATTCATTAAGATGTATTAGGTTTCCTGGAACGGCTTTATTGTGCGGCTTATAACGAAATCTATTGGCATATAAAAATCTTCGTACCAGCATTTCAGCCTTTGTATTCCTGCTTTTAATTCGGCTCATATTGTAGCTTCTTATTTCTTTGGAGTGCACATCTGCCATAATACAAAAGTACCTAACACAATAATCGTAAGTTGATATTTTGATAAAAGCTGCCATTTATCAAAAATCAGTTTAGTTGGATAAGAAGTTTATTATATTGGTGTTTAAATAAATAAGCTTATGAAATTGACTATCCTGTTTGCAGTTCTTCTTTTTTCTTATGTGCGGCTAAATGCGCAAAGCAGCAATAAAGAATATGATTCTGTTCTTGCTAAAAAATTAAATGCCGATAATTACGGCATGAAGAAATATCATCTCGTAATACTTAAAACGGGGCCGGCTGGCATAACTGATACTGCCAGGCTTGACAGTATATTTAGCGGGCATATGAAAAATATTCAATGGCTTGCTTCGCAAAATAAACTCGTGGCCGCCGGGCCGCTCGGAAAAAATGATAACAAATATGAGGGCATTTTTATATTGAATACGGAAAGTAAAACAGAAGCAGAAAAAATGCTTGAAACAGATACTGCTGTAAAGTTGAAAGTGTTAACTGCGGAATATTATTTGCTCTACAGCAGTGCAGCTTTGCAGCAAATAGCAGAGATACATAAGAAGATTGAAAAAACTCATTTTTAAGAATCTCATTTTTAGCTTTATCATCAATACCAGTAATACTGCCCTTTGCGAATTCATTAGCATGTAAAAAACTATGCACCAGCCTTTCAGGCTTTTATTCTTGCCTTAGGCAAAGTTAATAATACCGCCTTTATCTCTTTTGCCGGGATATCTTCTAACGTCTTTACCATGCATCCGCCTGCTCAGTCAGACAGGTATAAGCTATGTTGGAAAAATATTAAAAAAAATTCATCCAAAAATAAATATGCGGCTCGTTTATTGCCAACATAGTTGATAAATTAAATACATTTACTGGCTTCCGTAAATGGCTCCCTTCATCAAACAATAAAATCATGAAAAAAATTACATTCCTTTTAATTGCCATTGTATTTATTATGGCCGCTTCACCTGCATTTTCTCAAACGTATAAAACAATTGCTGATACTGCCGCTCTTAATAAAGAGTACTTAAAAGTAAGCAGTGATATTGCTGATTTAAAAGTGAGGATAAACAAGGGAGAAAGCGATCTTGGAAACTATACGGAAAAAGCTAACGATGCAACGTCTGATGCACAAAATTCTGCCATGAAAACAACTGATAAGGCTTCCGATGCTACTAACGGAAGTGTAAAAGATGCCAGGAGGGCAAAGAGGGAAGCAAAAAGATCAGTGAAAAACGCTAAACAGGCAAGAAGAGCCGGTAACAACCTTGAGGATCAGGGGAAAAAAATGAGGGACCTTAATGAAGAACTTACAAGGAAACAAAACCGCTTAAGTGAACTGGATGCAATGCGTGCGGCAATAACTGCTTCGCAGCAATAAATACTTCGTAGTCTCCATACAGGGGGTACTTGCATTTAAGCCGGGCAGTATCTGCCCGGCTTTTAATTAATACTGTAACCGTCATCTGCTGTGGTACTGCCTTTCATTTTCATCTATGGCCAGTTGCATAAAGCGCTTTACTTCGTCATTTATATCTTCTTTGTACATCATACGGAAGTAATGGTTGTATTGTTCTGTACCGGGTACCTGCCCAATACGGTAAAAGCAAAGGTTATCATTAAAGGACTGGTTGAACATCAAAGACACGTCAATAAAATTTCTTCCCACTCTTGTTATATAGGCAATGCGTGTTTTTACTGAAAAAGCGATCATTGATTTGGTTGCATGGTAGTGCACATCGCCAAGTTGCTGAAAGGTGATAACAAGGTGATCAAAAAGTTCAAGAACTTCCTGGGGTTTGGTTTTAAAAAAATATGTGATCTGCTTATCCCTGCAGGAATGGTATTGGTTATCCCGTACAAATTGCTGCTGGCACAAAGAGCATGTCCACATATAAAGCTGATTATGAAAGTTGCGGCTAATATAGCATCAACTATTGGCATGTAAAAATGTTGCACCCGGCATTTCAGGCTTTGTATTCCTGCTTTTTGCGGCTTATGTTGTAGCTGCGTATTACTTTGAAGTGCACATCTGCCATAAGGCAAAGTTAAAGGAGAAAAAAAAATTATCTTTATTGCATGATTGATAGTAAGCACATCATTAATATTTTGCAACAGGCAAAGCCATTTCTTCAAAAGAATTATGGAGTTAAATCCCTTGCGTTATTCGGTTCTTACAGCCGAAATACTGCTACAGCAGGAAAAAGCGATATAGATGTTATGGTAGAATTTTCAGAACCAATTGGAATACGCTTTATAGATCTTGCATACGAACTTGAAGAAATTCTTAAGCACAAAGTGGACCTTGTATCCCGCAATGGAATAAAACCAAAATATTTCCAGGTTATTGAACCCGATTTAATTTATGTCTGAAAGGGAAATAAAAAATTTACTGGAAGATATTTATGATGCTGCAGAAAAAATCATCGCTTATACGAGGGGCATGTCTTTTGATAATTTTATGCAGGATGAAAAAACGATTGATGCTGTAGTAAGAAATTTTGAAATTATAGGTGAGGCTGCAAATAAGGTTCCGGATGATTTTAAAACAGATCATCCGCAAATTGAATGGCTTAGAATAATTGGTTTTCGCAACCGTATCATCCATGAATATTTTGGAATTGATTATGATATTCTATGGAAAATTAAAGAGGTAAGTATTCCGGTTCTATTAGAATTTATAGAACAGATTCTTGCAGATTTAAATAGTGAATCCTCATAGTATTTCCCTTGCAATCAGGCTTTGTATCCTTGCCTTTAATACGGCTCATGTTTTAGCTTCATATTTCTTTGGATTCCTCTTCCTATCTTTAAAAAAACTTTTTTTACTCATGCCTTTAATACTTTCTGTAAAAGGAGTAACTCCTCAATTGGGCATTAATTGTTACATAGCTCCAAATGCAACGCTTACCGGCGATGTAGTGGCAGGTGATGATTGCAGCTTTTGGTTTAATGCGGTAATAAGAGGAGATGTTAACAGCATCCGGCTTGGTAATAAAGTTAATGTACAGGACGGCGCTATAATTCATTGCACTTATTTAAAAGCAAAAACAGTTGTTGGAAATAATGTCAGCATCGGACACAATGCAATTGTACATGGATGCGTTATAGAAGACAATGTGCTGATTGGTATGGGAGCCATTGTAATGGATCATGCTCATATAGGCAGTAATTGTATTATTGCTGCTGGTGCTGTTGTTCTTGAAAATACTATTATTGAAACTGGTTGTATATATGCAGGTATACCGGCAAAAAAAATAAAAAATACACCAGAGCAAATGATCAGTGGTGAAATACACAGGATAGCTGAAAATTATGTGATGTATGCAGGCTGGTACAAATAGCACCTGCATATACCAAAGCGTATAACCAGAACCAAAATATTAATTTTTGCAATGAAGAAAGCATGTGTGATATTGATAGGGGTTAGCTTTCTTTTTGGTTGTTCTCTTTTCAAAAATAACAAAACCGGTTGCCCTACAAATGGAAAAAATGTTGGGGCCGAAAAAATATTATCAGGTGATAAGAATGCAATTAATGCTATGAGGAAAGCAAAGAAGTTTAAATCCTGACAGGTATTCTCCGATAATAAATCCGATTTCTAAATCCTATAAAACCCAAAAATTCAATGTCATATCATTTACTTACCAAATACGGCGGAACTGAAGCCGTTATTGATGACAACTGCGGAATCTCAAAATTCTATCTTATTGCAGATGCTCTTACAAATCATCCTGGTATTAATTTTTTAAACCAGGTTGATGATGAAGAAACATTAGACTGGGATTTTAAGTATAAGAATTATTTTTTAACGCTTCACTACAATATTTTTAACGGAGTTTCCATTTTGCCGCACACCATAAAAGGCCTGCAAAAAGAAAATGAAGCAGTGATGGAAGTTGCCCGGCTTTTAAAAGAGATGGCTTATTGAGTTTTAGTTGTCAATTGCTAGTTATCAGTTGGCGGTATATCTGGCTTATTGAGTTTTAGTTGTCAGTTGCTAGTTGTCCGTTGGCAGTATATAGACAATTTTTTCTGACATCTGACATCTGGCTTATTGAGTTTAGTTGTCAGTTGATAGTTGTCCGTTGGCAGTATATGGACATTTTTTCTGACATCTGACAACTGACATCTGACATCTGACATCTGGCTTCTCCTACCAGCTTTTTTCTTTTATAGAATCTAAAATATTACGATAGCTAACGTAGCGGTCTATGGCTATACTCCCATCGTTTACTGCTGCTTTTATTGCACAGCCCGGTTCTTCAATATGCATACAATTATTAAACTGGCAATCATTCATCAAAGCCTTCATCTCAGGAAAAAAATGAGATAACTCCTGCTTTGAAATATCCATTAGCGCAAATTCCCGGAGGCCCGGTGTATCAATAATTTTTCCGGTAAAGGGGAGGTCGAACATTTCTGCAAAAGTGGTGGTATGCAAACCTTTGCCACTCCATCCGCTAACATCCTGGGTTTTTAAAATAAGCTCGGGAAAAATAGTATTTATGAAGGAAGATTTACCAACCCCTGAATGCCCCGTTAACAAAGTGACTTTATCTTTTAAAAAATCCTTCACTTCTTCTACCCCTGTATTTTCGGCAATACTCATACTCATAACAGTGTACCCAATCGCCTGATACATTGATCTTACTTCATCAAATTTTTCCAGCTCTTTTTTTTTGTACAAATCAAATTTATTAAATACAATTATCGGGGGAACATAATATGCTTCAGAGGCGATTAAAAAACGGTCTATAAACCCTTGCGACGTTTTAGGATCTTTCAGCGTGGCAAATAATAAAGACTGATCCAGATTTGCAGCTATTATATGATGCTGATTTTTATTGTGTGGCGATTGACGTGTGATATAATTTTTTCTATCAAATATTTCATTGATTACAACTGATCCTTCTTCTTCATTTTCCATTTCAATTTTTACCTTATCCCCCACAGCTATAGGGTTTGTAGAAGTAATATCATCTATTTTAAACCTGCCTTTTACCCTGGCATTAAATGTATCTCCCATTTCACTTTTAACCTTATACCAGCTGCCTGTGGATTTATATACTGTGGCTATCATTTGCTGGTTAAGGTTTAAATGGTTTGGAACTGGTGAGTTTAGAATTTTTAGTTGTTTAGACGTTTAGGTTTAGAATTTTAAAAGCTTCTATGGAAATTTTTTAAAGACAGTAAATTTTAAAATCACTTCTAAAAGAAGAAATGCTAATGCAGCAAAAACAAAGGGATAAAATTTTTCCGTATAGCGATGATAAGTAGTGAGCTGCACTTTAGACTTTTCCAATTTGTCAATCTGATCATAAATGTTTCTTAGCCCCTGATTGTCTTTTGCTCTAAAATAAGTTCCGCCGGTTTGATAAGAGATAGTTTGCAAAAGCTTTTCATCAATATTTACTTTTTCATTCTGCATAACAATACCCATTGGTGTACTTATCGGGGTAGATGCATAGCCATCAGTGCCTACCCCAATAGTGTATACTTTTATGCTATAAGCTTTTGCTATTTCCAGGGCCGTTGCCGGGTCAATAAGCCCACCATTATTTACCCCGTCAGTTAACAGGATAATGATTTTACTTTTTTCCTTGCTGTTCCGCAATCTGTCAACGCTTGTGGCAAGGCCTGAGCCTATTGCAGTACCATCTTCAAGTAAGCCATTCCTTATCTGCTCAATCTGTAATTTTAAAACTCCATGATCTGTAGTTAACGGGCATTGAGTAAAGCTTTCACCGGAGAAAATTACAATACCGATTTTGTCAGCAGTTCTCTGATCAACAAAATCTTCCGCTACTTTTTTTGCCGCCTCCAAACGATTCGGCGTAAAATCCTGCGCTGTCATACTTCCGCTAACATCAATACACAAAATAATATCTATACCTTCTCCTTCCGTCTGTTGTTCATCATTACTGGTTTGCGGCCGGGCCAATGCCATAATAATGCAGGCAAGCACCAGCAGCCGAAGAATGAAAGGCGTATTCTGAAAAGAATTTTTCCACGAAGAAGTATTGCTTATTTCATTTACTGATGAAACAGATAATGAAGCCTGCTGCTTATTACCTTTAAATATTTTCCATAGTATTAACA
>JBDSAQ010000217.1:0-5999 GCA_039922095.1 Ginsengibacter sp.
TTTTCTTTTTCTTATTGTTCCAATCCGCGGTGGCCTTCAACAAATACCGATAAACCAAAGCAATGTTTATTTCTCTGACAAAGTATTTGCAAACCATGCGGCAGTGAATGTAGGGTGGAATGTGATGAAATCAATTTTAAAAAAAGATTTTGATAAGCATAATCCATACATATATTTCAGTGAACAGCAGGCTCAGCAATCCTTTGATTCATTATACCCATCCGAAAAATATTTGCCTGCACAAATACTTAATACCTCAAGGCCAAATATTATTCTAATCATTCTTGAGAGTTACACTTCCAAATTTGTTGGTTGCCTTGGCGGCCTGCCCGGTGTAACACCAAACATTGATAAAATTGCAAGTGAAGGAATGTTATTTACAAATATTTATGCCAGTGGCGAAAGAAGCGAAAAAGGGCTGGTGGCTTTGCTTAGTGGCTATCCGGCTCAAACAACAACCTCGATAATTTTTTCACCTGCAAAAACAGAAAACCTTCCCAACCTTAATAAAGTTTTAAAACAACAAGGCTACCATTCATCTTATTATTATGGAGGTGAGCTGGCATTTGCTAATATTAAATCTTACCTGTTAAATGCAGGGTATGATAAACTTATCAGCAAAGATGATTTTGATAAAAAAGATTATAATTCAAAATGGGGAGTACATGATCATGTGCTGCTGAATAAATTCGATGCCGATCTTAACACGCAAACGCAACCTTTTTTTTCTACATTATTTACATTAAGCAGTCATGAACCTTATGAAATACCTGTAAAGCCAAAGTTTAAAGGGAACGATGAAACAACAAAGTTTAAAAATTCCTTTTATTATACTGATCAGGTCATTGGCAATTTCATTGAACACGCTAAAGCCCAATCCTGGTGGGACAAAACATTGATAATTATGGTTGCAGATCATGGACATCGTTTGCCGGGCGAAGATCCAAATGACCGTCCTTTAAAATTCAGAATACCCTTAATATTAACTGGTGGAGCGCTAAAATTAAAACGGGTTCTCAATAATACAATTGGCTCACAAACTGATATAGCATATACATTGCTGCAACAGATGGGTTTGCAGAATAAGGATTTTAAATGGAGCAAAAATTTATTAGACACAACAGCAAAGCAATTTGCATTTTATGTTTTTAACGATGGCTTCGGATTTGTTACACCGCAGGGCGCACTAACTTTTGATAATTTATCTAAAAAAATTATTTATAAAGACAAAGATGCAGATACCTCTCAATTAAATTTTGGCAAAGCGTACATGCAGTTTTCTTTTGAGGATTTTATCAGGAGAAGATGATCAGTTTGTTTTTTGCTGAAGCCTCCAATAAAAATAACCTAACAACATACAGGCAACGCCAACAATGATCCATAAAGCCTTGAAGCCATATTTTTCAGCGATCAAAGAGCCTGTTAACGGACCTGCAGCATGTGCCAGCGACCAGGCCACTGAAAACAATGCTGCGTACTGCCCGCGGTTGTATGGTTGAGTTCTCAATATCCAGTATGAGTTCATAAAAGGCATAGAAAAAATTTCACCAAGGCTTATAAAGAGCATTGATATAATGGCGAGCGATGCATAATTTATAAAAGACACGTTCAATAGAAGGTAAGATATGCCTACCAGTACTACTCCAGTGGAAATAAACTGCAGGTGAGGCCGCCTGCCTTCAAGCTTGTACACAGTTATCATTTCAAAAAAGGCAATTATCAACCCATTTAATGCCATAACCATACCTATAAAAAAAACACTTAAATGAAATTCAACTTTATAAAAAACAGGCAATGTGGTAAACAACTGAAAAAAGCACATGGCAAATACGAATACCATCAATGTAAAAATTAAATACGTGGTATCCTTATATGCAGAATTCTCTTTAACTCTTTCATCCTGTTGTTTTATTTGTGTTTCATTATTGCGTGAGGGTGCCAAAAATAAATACAGTAATATGGCTGCGCTTATATTGGTTATTCCATCAACCCAAAATAGCAATGAATAATTATATGTAGCTATAATTCCACCTAACGCACTGCCAAGCGCCCAGCCTAAGTTTATTGCCAGCCTGTTAACGGAGTATGACCTTGTTCTGTTTTCATCTTTACTGTAGTGCGCTACAGCGACTGAATTTGCAGGGCGAAAAGCTTCATTTACCATTGCGAGGAAAAATGTACAAATACAAATTGCTGTATAAGAATGCATTTGACCTAATATAATAAACATAACACCTCCCCCGGTTAAAGTAACAATCTGAATATAGTAATATCCAACTTTATCAGTAAGCCTGCCACCTATCAATGTACCAACAATTGCCCCTGCGCCAAACAGACTCATAACAAACCCCGCTTTGCTTATGCTTACCTTTAAATGCTGCGTTAAATACATTGTCATAAAAGGCACTACCATAGTGCCACTGCGGTTAATGAGCATAACTAAAGCAAGCAGCCATGTGCTTCTCGACAGTCCCTTATAAGCTTCTTTATATAATGAAATGGTATTCTTTATCATAACACATTTGCAATGCGGTGTGAGTTTTGTCGAAATTTTTGCGGTTACACACAAAAAATAAAAGAGGCATTTTTAGCAAGATGAGGCTAATGCATAATGAAATTCCCCGTTTTAGGAATTAGCCCGAATAATGTATTAAAGCTTTCGGGAGGCAAAGTAAGTTTTCGTTTTTTAGTATCTAACCAGGCGCCATCAACAGTAATAAGAGCAGCAGGCACCTTATCATTTTTAAAAATTTCATGCACAATTGTCCATCGTGAAAAATCAGCTTTAAGTTTGTCTAATTTGATATTTATAATAACCTTATCACCAAAATGCATTTCCTTTTTAAATAGGCATTCTTCCCTGAAGAGTATCGGACCAATATTGTGCTGCAACATTAATTCAGGAGTTATATCATTTTCTGAAAAAAAAGAAAGCCGGCTGAATGCGCCAAAATCATAATACACTGAATGACGCACATGAAAGTTTGGATCAAGATCGCTCCATCTTATTTCGACTGACTTAGTAAAATCATTCATAAAAAAATTTATGTGCAAATGTAATAATGGAACAAATACATAAGCGAAAACCGGGATAGTTTAATAAGGAAACTGATTGTATTATAAAGATTTTTTTATCATGTCAGCAAGCAACTCTGCCCATCTCCGATATTGGCTTCCTGAAGGATGAAGCCCGTCTGTAGCATTTAAATCCGGGTTAGATAACGCTTCTCTTGATATAGCCGTTATATCAAGATATTGTACATGATAATCATCTGAGATCTTTTTATTGGCAGCATTAAATTCATCAATCTCTCTCGCAATGGCCGCCATGTCTGAGCCTTGAGCAAATGGAGTAACACTATAATCAGGAATGGATAATACAAAAACGTGTGATTTAATATTGCCGGCATAAGTAATAGCGCTGTCAAGCAACCGGGTAAACTCGATTTTATATTCATCAAGGCTTTTGTGCTGGTACTGGTTATTAACACCAATAAGCAGGGTAACGATTGTATAGTTATGGTGCGGCGGATTTATATTTAACGCATTAAGAAGATTAGCCGTTGTCCACCCCGTTGTCGCAATTATATCCGGCTTGCTTATGGCCACCTGGCTGCTGGTTAATATTTGCGCAGTTTGATTTGGGAAACGTGCGGCCTCCTGTACAGATTGCCCGATAGTATATGAATCGCCTAATGCCAGGAAGGGTTTTCCTGCGGCCGGTGGAGGAACAATTGCAGTATCAGGAATAACTGGTAAAGGATTTACAGCCACTTCCATGCTTCCTTTTTTAGAACATGAATATACGCTTAGCACAACAAGTAAACATAGCAGAAAAAATAAAAATGATCGTACCGGAATGTTATACTTTTTCAAGAAATAATTTTAGAAAATATACGATAAAAAATATAAGCAGGATTGATTATCAAAGCTGAATAATAAAATTTCAATGCCTTATTTTTGCAATTGCAAAAAATAATGCCCCATAGTATAACGGTAGTACAACAGATTCTGATTCTGTTTGTCTTGGTTCGAGTCCAGGTGGGGTAACTAAAATGGACAACTCAAAATTTTGATGATTTTGTCCATTTTTATTTTCGCTGAAACTTGCTGGTGATTTCTGTCTCTTTCAATTAATCTTTTTATTTCATTAAAATGAGTACTTGTAATTCCCAACAAACGGTTCTCATCTATCACCAGCATGCCTAAGCGGTCACATGCATCCAGCAACTCAGGTGTAGGTGGATTGTGTGAGCAACGATAGGCATTGCATCCAAAATCCTTTAAGGTTAATGCGAAAATCCTGCAAAGCGTCGGGCATTGCTGCACCTACTCCCGCATGGTCCTGATGATTGTTAGTGCCCATTATTTTTACATGTTTCCCATTTAGAAAAAATCCTTCCTTTGCATCAAACCGGATTGTTCGAATGCCAAATTTTGTTTCGTATTGATCAATCAGCGTTTCACCATCTACGATAGAAGTAATTAATTTGTACAGGTAAGGTTCTTCAATTGACCATAATACCGGATTGTTTACCTGCAAGGGATTTGAAAAATTATTTTCCTGGTAAGATGAAAGGCTTAGATTATTAACGCTTCCAGAAGCGATCGTTTTCCCTTCACAATTGACAGTGTTTGAACAATATTGAATGACCGGATAAATTTTTCTTCGTTGATGAGAGTAACGCTGACGGTAATTACCGCATTAGAGTTATTACATTCGAGGTAACGAAAGTTCCATTTCCAGCAACATGTAATGGCGATGTTTTATTTAACCAAACATGACGGTAAATGCCTCCACCTTCATAAAACCACCCTTCCTCCATGGTAGCATCTGCACGAAGCGCAATTACATTTTCACCACCATAATTCAGGTAATCGGTAATGTTGTAGCTGAAGCTTGAATAGTCGCTGGGCTCGGAACCAAGGTAATGGCCATTTACCCAAACAATGGAATTACAAAACACCCCATCAAATGCAATGGAGATATTTTTTCCCAGATCTGATTGAGGAATGGAGAATGTTTTTCTATACCAGCCTACACTCGCATCTGGAAAATTTCGGCCAATGGCTTTTGAACCATGGCTCAGGCTTCCTTTTCTGTCAAAGGGTTGTTCTACTGCCCAGTCGTGGGGCAGGTCTAATTTGCGCCAGGAGCGATCATCAAAACCAGGCGAAGCTGCTCCATCGCCATAAGTCGCTTTTGAAAAATAGGAAAAGTAGGCAGTGCCGTTATCAAAATCTTTTTTAGTGTCGTATGGATGGCCGAATGCAAAGCGCCAGTCATCATCGATGCGGATATGCTCCCTGGCGGGCGGTTTTTGTTGCGG
The DNA here is from genome assembly GCA_039922095.1 of Ginsengibacter sp. Classification (GTDB taxonomy): domain Bacteria; phylum Bacteroidota; class Bacteroidia; order Chitinophagales; family Chitinophagaceae; genus Ginsengibacter. The sequence continues at coordinate 5,331 of JBDSAQ010000217.1, forward strand.
TTGAGCAAATGATATAACACTCCATGAAAGAAATATAAAAAGAAAAAATCTGCGTTTATTATTTACTAAATGAATTATTGAGTTGGACATATTGGTTTTTAAAGCACCCTGTTTAAAATGCTGAAGGATTGCAATTTTATTTGAGATTTTTTTGGAAGCCAAAGCTAAATTGAACGTGCCATTTAATTTAATACTATTTTATCGGAGGGTACTCCAGTCAGACGGTCCTTGTCTGACTGGAGTCTCGAGTTTGGATATTTTACGACCTGGCATAGTGAGAGAAGATGCAACGTTCAGGCACAGGAAATGGTTTTATTTATCCATCTTGCCATACGACCCACCGGTACATTACTCTTCCACAATTAACACATCCCATGGTTTTAAAGAAAAACTATCTCCCTTTTTAAAAGCTTTGTTGGTAAGTAAATCTGTTCCCTTGTCAAAATTGTAAATCACGGATTGTTACTTGTCTGAAGAAGTATCCAGGAAAAATAATAACAAACTTCATGAAGTATGGGAGTTATCTTTTGATTGGAATGATTAGGAGCAACAATTTTATTTATCAGAAATTAGATTATATGCACAACAATCCTTGCGTAGGTAAATGGACGCTTTGTGCCAATCCACTTGAATACTTGTATTGCTCAGCACGGTTTTACCTCACAGGTG
>JBDSAQ010000218.1:0-15427 GCA_039922095.1 Ginsengibacter sp.
CAATAAATCCTTCTATTAAGGACACGCCAATTGTGGCTACGCCTAAAATTGATAGCTTGCCAATTATACAGGTAAAAAAATCTTTACGTTCAAATGATGCTATAGAGAGAAATCTCGTTACTGAAAGAACTCCTTTAGCTTATGAGAATATCCGTGAGGATGATGCAGTTTTCCGTGAAAGACTATGGAGGGAAATTGACATACGTGAAAAACAAAATTTAGCATTCCGATACTCTGCAGATGAAGATAATGGTAACCAGCGTTTTATTTCTATTTTATTTAAAGCAATTCAGGATGGCCCTGATAATGGCGGTGTAACTGTGTTTGATGCGGTAGATGATCGTTTCACTACACCTTTGACAGTTAGCCAGGTGGCTACTAAAATATCTGGTGGATCTGTGCAGGTTCCTATTTATGATTCTGTAGGCAATATTACAGGTTATAAAGAAACCGTAGCCGAAGTGAATCTTGATTCCTTTTATAAATTTCGCATTAAAGAAGAAGTAATTTTTGATAAAGAAAGTTCAAGATTATTCTGGAGAATTCTGGGAATAGCCCCGGTAAAAAATGTTATTACATCACAAGGCTTAAATGTTGGCGAAACAGAATTATTTTGGGTTTATTATCCAGATATGAGGTCAACTTTTGCCAAGTATGATGTGTACAACGGAAAAAACTTTGCCGCAAAAATGAGCTGGGAAGAGTTATTTGAAAGCAGGATGTTTTATGGCAGAATAATTAAAAGCACCTTAGATAATCCTTATAACAGAAGCTTATCGGAATTCCAGGGGTTAAAAGATAATAAAATTCTTCAATTGCTGGAAGGTGAAGATATAAAAGACAGGATCTTCAACTATGAACAAAACTTGTGGAGTTATTAATCTATAAATTCTAAAAAATTATTAAAAGGGAATGCTCTCATGTATTCCCTTTTTTAATACGTTCGAAACAGGGATAACATTTAGGAATTTGATCCAAGTATCTTTACTGCCCTGTAGTAAGTTATCATGCAATAAACAGACCTAAAGAGAATTTTTATATTCTTTGGGGCTTAAAGCGGTTCGTCTTTTAAAAAATTTTGAAAAGAAGAACTGATCACTAAAATGTAACGCATCAGCTACCTGGCCCACTGAATAAGAAAGGTCACCAAGTAATATTTTTGCTTCTGCAATTACCATCTCATCAATAAATTCACCACAGGTTTTAGTAGTAAGCTCTTTCACTGTTTTAGTTAAATGCTTTGGTGTCATAAAAAGAGAATCTGCATAAAACTGCACACTTCTTTCTTCTTTAAAATGAGCAGCCAGTTGCTTTAAAAAATTAAACAGGATGTCTTCTTTGCGGGTCATTCCATGCTCCTCATTACCCCTGTATTTTTTTGCAACAGCAGCCAGCTCCAGCAAAAAAAGATTGAAGCCATGATGGATCATATCTTCTTTAAACGGATGTTCATTGTTATCAATAAGGTTTTTTAAATAAAGCATAAGTGCAAGAAAAGTTTCTGCTTCTTTACCTGTAAGCACAAATAACGGATCAGTTTGCTGAATAAGGAAGCCAAGTGCTTCCGGATGACTTTTATGCATCATTGCCGCTCCCAGAAAATCATGTGAAAAGCCCATGCTCACAGCAGGTAAATGTTCAGCCTCTTGTAAAACATGAACGATCCCCGGATGAATAATGAACAGGGAATTTTTTTTTACAGTGTAGTTAATAAGATTGTACTTTATTTCTATTGCATCGCCAAGATTAAGATGTATTGCAAAGTGAGTAGAGCGGGAAGGATGAAACATTTTTTCCTGCACAGGCATTTCCTCACTTGTGTATACAAAAAATTCTTTTGCCTGCACTTTTTGGTTGGTAATAGCATCAGCGTGAACTTCCTCAATGCCATAAGTATCTATAAAAGAAACAGGATTGTTCATATGTCAAAATAAAGCTGCAGCGTTTATACCTGCTGATGCAACAATTGCTTTGGAAATGATTGAAATGCCATTTCTATATTGTATGTTTCCTTTTGATAAAGATCCATTATCTCCCTGCTTATTGTTTCAGGGCTTTTAGCCGGTGGGCCGCCTTCAGGTTTTACAGTTTCAGTGCATGATGATAAATCCTGCGCCCAAAGATGATAATATCTGATGCCGTTGCGATGTGCTTCTTCGGCAAATATTTTTGACATTTCCATTCTGGTGGAAAAGGCAACTCTTGCCAATGCACATGATTTAATGTTTTCAAAAAACCTGCCGTCAGATACGTGGACAAACATGCCGTTTGGATTTCCCTTCATCAGGTTAAGCACAATACGTGCACCCATAAAGAACGGAAGCATATCTGTTTCCATCATGTTATTCCATTCATCTATGCTGGTTTCAGTAAGATCTTTTTTTGAGTTTGAGAACTCAGGGATTTCTATCGAGATATCAATTTTACTGAATTTCTCAGTTATAGTTTCACAGGTTTCCGTCACCTTATCAAAGTCCTGCACATCTATCAGCAGGGTGATAAAATTTTCATATTGATTAATATCACGAAAAGATTTTATGGTTTCCACCTGGTGTAAACTCTTTGCAGGGAAAATAACAACCGCCTTCTCTTTTAAAAAAGAGTGAATGATACCCATGCTAAGCGTACTCACTTCACCGGAAATTAAAATCACTTTGCCTTTAAAAGAACTTGACATGTTTATAATTTAATTTAACTATAAAGTTAACTGAATAAACAGTGTGATTGTATGTTCTTAAGTAGCATAAATATGCTTGTAAGGATTATTTGAGAGTATTCGTTATTCACAACCTTGGAGGCCCTGGTAATAAATTAAAACAACTCAACCAGAAAAAGAAGTTTTGACATAAAATTGCCTCTTTTAGCCCTTTTTATCAGTCCCTTCATGAGTGAGCTTTGTGGTATAAAAAACCTCAATAAAAAATTAAAATTATGGCACACTCAACATCAGCTGTTCTTACTCAGTCAACAGCAACATATTCCAAAAGCAAAGCTTTTACTTTAGCGGCACATGTAGCAAGAGTAATACTTGGATTGATTTTTCTTGTATTTGGCCTTAATGGTTTTTTACATTTTATACCCATGCCGCCACCAACAGGTACAGCAGCAGAATTTGTTTATGGATTAGTAAAAGCAAACTACTTCCTTCCATTCATGGCATTTATCCAGGTTATGTGTGGTATTCTTCTTTTATCAGGAAGCCTTATACCATTCGCATTACTGCTGCTTTTCCCTATCACTTTAAATATATTTCTTTTTCACGTTGCACTTGAACCCACAGGTTTAGGAATGGCGGCTTTAATAATGGCAGCGAACATATTGCTTGCAGTTTATTACTGGCCGGTTTATAAACCCATATTTAAAATGGAGAATGCATGGAGGAATAAAAATCATAAACAACATTCATTAGGTTAATAAATTAAAAAATCGTTTACAATGAAAATATTACATCTTATATCAAGTCCGAGAGAAGAAGCATCTATGAGTATTAAGCTGGGCAATACAATTATAGAAAAACTGCAGGAAGAAAATCCTGAGAGCAGGCTTACAGTACGCAATTTGGCCAAAACAACTTTTCCTCACCTGGAGGAAGTACATTTAAATTCTTTCTTCACCCCTGCTGAAAATCTAACTCCTGAACTTATTGAGGCGATAAAACATTCTGATGAAGCGATTGCCGAACTGAAAAATGCCGATGTGATTGTGATAGGAGTGCCGATGTATAATTTCAGTATTCACTCTACATTAAAAGCATGGATTGATCACATTGCACGTGCTGGCCAAACTTTCAGATATACTGAGAAGGGCCCTGAAGGATTGATCAAAAATAAAAAAGTTTACCTGGCCATTTCTTCAGGTGGTATCTATTCTCAAGGGCCAATGAAGGCATATGATTTTACAGAATCTTACATTAGATCAATTTTAGGGTTTCTGGGAATGACCGATATAACTGCATTTAGAGTTGAAGGCTTATCCATGCCCGGGCTTAAAGAGAATGCCTGGAATAAGGCGCTTCAAAATATACAAGTTGAATTTACAAAACTAAACAAGGCTGCATAATTTCAAAAAGGCAAAGTTTAAAAAATTAATAACAGTCATTGGTAAGAATTCAGAAGCTAAAGCGCCAATCGTTTATCTGGAATTATTATACTTTTTTATTCGGTATTTTTGAATTCAAACCAATCTTAGTGAAGAAACTTTTTTATGTATTACTAATTTTTTTACAAAGGTCAACAGCCAACGGACAACAGGCAACTGCGGCTCTCCAGTACTTTCAGCAACAGGTAAACTATAAAATAAATGTTACCCTAAATGATGTTAATAATAGCCTTGATGGATTTATAAATATTGATTACACCAATAACTCCCCGGACACCCTGCATTACATATGGTTTCATTTATGGCCTAATGCTTTTAAGAATGATAAAACTGCTTTTAGTGATCAGCTTTTAGAAAATGGCAGAACCGATTTTTATTTTAGTGATAATGAAAAAAAGGGTTATATCAACCGGTTAAATTTTAAAGTGAATGGTTTAACCGCACGGCTTGATGATCATCCCCAATACATTGATATTGCAAAGCTGGTGTTGCCGCTTGCACTTATACCGGGACAAACAATTAATATTAGTTCGCCCTTTCATGTTAAGCTTCCTTATAATTTTTCACGTGGTGGTTATGTTGATCATACCTACCAGGTTACACAATGGTATCCCAAGCCTGCAGTGTATGATGCCAGGGGCTGGCATGCCATGCCATACTTAGACCAGGGTGAATTTTACAGTGAGTTTGGAAATTTTGATGTGCAGATTACGCTGCCAAAAGATTATATAGTAGCAGCCACAGGAGATTTGCAAACTGAAGAAGAAAAACAATGGCTTGTAAAAAAAACAAAAGAAGTTTTTAATCCACCAGTAAAAGAAAATAATAAATCTGCTCATCAAATACCAAAAAGGCCTGCTGCAAAAAAACTTCCGGCAAAAAAATCTTCAGTAAAAAAAAGCAATACTGTAAAGAAACCACTACCTAAAACAATAAAAGGAAAATTGCCAAACCCAACCAGTTTCCCAGGCATTGCCAATGAAACTAAAGTTCAAAATACTGAAACAAAAACCCTTAACTACGTACAAAATAATGTGCATGATTTTGCCTGGTTTGCGGATAAAAATTTTTTAGTAAGAATAGATACACTGCAGTTGCCTTCGGGCAGAATTATCAGTGCCCAGGCATTCTTTACACCACAGGGTTATTCTATCTGGAAAAATGGTATTCAATTCATTAAAGATGCAGTAATAACAAGAAGTGAATGGCTTGGCGAATATCCATATAATGTAGTTACGGCACTGGAAGCTAAAATGGGATTTAGTGGTGGTATGGAATATCCAACTATTACAAGCATCTCGCCTATGCCTGATGAAAAAGACCTTGATCTTGTAATTGAGCATGAAGTTGGACATAACTGGAATTATGGAATTATGGGCAACAATGAAAGAACCCATCCCTGGATGGATGAAGGAATGAATACCTTTTTTGATAACCGTTATCTCCGGAAGAAATATCCAAAAAGTTCTTCTGCAGAATTTAAAACTGGTGTAGCTTTTATTGATAAGAGGATTCCCGCCGATGTAATTGACTTGGCTTATCGTACACAGGTTTCAATAAAAAAAGATCAGCCAATTGAAACTACTTCAGAAAAATTTTCAAAATTAAATTACGGTGTGATCGGCTATTATAAAACAGGGCTTTGGCTTAAAGTTATTGAGGACTATATCGGCAGAGAATTATTTGATAGCTGTCTTCATGTATATTTTAACCGTTGGAAATTTAAACACCCTTATCCTGAGGATTTTAAAAACATAGTGCAGGAATTAAGTGGTAAAAATGTTGATCCGGTTTTTTCACTATTGAATAAAAAAGGGATTGTGGGTTCTGAAACTAAAAAAACTTTACAACTTAAACCCCTGTTTAATTTTAGAGAAACAGATAAATATAAATACATCTTTATCACCCCAGCGGCCGGTATTAATTATTATGATAAACTAATGATAGGCGGATTAGTTCATAATTATACTTTGCCTGCAAACCATCTGCAGTTTTTTGCAGCACCTATGTATGGTGTACAGAGTAAAAAATTTACCGGGCTTGCCAGGGTGGCGTACAATTGGAGCTCTTATAACGTAATACAGAAAGGAGAATTTTCTGTTAACGCTGCAACATTCACTATTGATGATTTTACCGACTCTGCCGGCAATGTAAAATATCTCGGGTTCAATAAAATTGTGCCTTCTTTAAAAATTGTTTTCAGGGAAAAAAATGACAGGAGCAGTGTTACCAAATGGCTTCAATGGAAAACATTTTTTATACAGGAACAAGGTTTATCATTCACAAGAGATACTGTTAAACAGATTGATATAATAACTTATCCTAAAAGCAGCCGCTATCTTAACCAGTTAAAATTTGTTATAGAAAATGACAGGGTTTTATATCCCGGTAAAGGTGAGCTGCTGGCAGAACAGGGTGAAGGTTTTGTAAGAACAACTTTCAACGGCAATTATTTTTTTAATTATAAAAAAGAGGGTGGATTGGATGTCCGTTTATTTGCCGGAAAATTTTTTTACCTCGGGGATAAAACATTTACCAAACAATTTGCTACAGACAGGTATCATCTGAATATGACTGGTGCTAATGGATATGAAGATTATACTTATAGTAATTATTTTATCGGAAGAAATGAATTTAAAGGCGCCTCGTCACAACAGATAATGATTCGGGATGGAGGCTTTAAAGTGCGTACTGATCTGCTTGCTGCAAAAATAGGCCGTACAGACGACTGGCTCGCAGCTTTAAATTTTAAAACCAGTATTCCTAAAAACATTAATCCACTGGAAGTGTTTCCAATAAAAATTCCTGTAAAAGCTTTTTTTGATATTGGCACATACGCAGAAGCGTGGGATAAAAATTCACCCAACGGAAAATTTCTTTATGATGCAGGTTTTCAGGTATCTTTTTTACATGATCTTATAAATATCTATATACCTGTAGCCTACAGCAAAGTATATTCTGATTACTTTAAATCCACTATCACAGAAAAAAGATTTTTAAAAAACATTTCTTTCAGCATTGATATCCAAAATTTTAATTTAAAGAATATATTGCCACAATTCCCATTTTAAAAGTATCAATATGAAGAGTGAAATTTTTAATACTTCATCTATCGTCTACTTAAAAAATAAAGATATTGACAGGGCTAAATGGGACAAATGTATTGATAATGCCCCTAATGGATTGATATATGCTTACTCATTTTACCTTGATGCTATGGCTAAACATTGGGATGCCCTGGTGTTGAATGATTATGAAGTGGTAATGCCTGTTACGTGGAATAAAAAGTATGGTATCTGTTATTTGTACCAGCCTTTTTTATGCGCTTCCCTGGGGTTGTTTGGAGATAACCTCAGCAGTGAGATGCTCTCCATTTTTTTAAATAAAATTCCAAAACGCTTTAAATACCGGGATATATATCTTAATGCCGGAAATAATTTTGCCACGCAGAAATACGGTTTATACACAAGAACAAACTATACCCTGGCCTTGAACAAACCTTATTCCGTACTATTAAATAATTTTAGAAACAGCTACAAACAAATAATAAAAAAAACAGCAGCAAATAAATTAGAGATAAAACAAAACATAAACGTAGAAGAAATAATAGTGCTTGAAAAAATTCAACTTGGGACAGCGTCAAAAATAAAAAATACAGATTGGCAAAATTTTGCACAACTCTATAAAATGTTGCTTGCAAAAACAAAAGCCATTAACTATGGGATATATTTAAGAGATGAATTGCTGGCTTCAGGAATATTTCTATTTTCCAAAAACCGGGCATATTACCTGCTTGCCGGTAACATAAAAAAAGGAAGACCTTTAGGCGCTTCACATCTCGTTATAAATACATTTATTCAACATCATGCAGGTAAAAATCTAATTTTAGATTTTGTAGGTTCCAACATTCCAGGAATAGCTTTTTTCTTTAAGGGCTTTGGTGCACAGGTTGAAGAGTATCCCGGCATAAAGTATAATGCATTGCCACCAATTTTGCGCAGCTTAAAGAAATACCGGGGTTGAAACCAGGATTGGAGGGAACTGAAACCATAGTCAAACCGCTGCTATACTCCATGGCAGATTTTATATTATAATTTGAGCAACAATTCCAGGCAGATGAATTTCAAATAAGTTCTTCCCAAGCCATCCAACATTATGGGAAATGCTTAAGGAGACATTTAAATAAAAGACCGGTACTTTAAATTGAAAAAATTTTTTTATCCCATATCAAAAAAAATCAAAACCTTAAAGCGTCGTACTAAAATCATTTTAGTTATCCTGGCGGTATTATCTATCTTTTTTTATTTCTCTCTTCCATCGAAATTATTTAATACTCCAACCAGTTTTGTTATTGAAGATAAAGATGGTAATCTCCTGAATGCTTCTATTGCAGCAGACGGGCAATGGCGATTCCCTTATGATGAAAAGGTGCCTGCAAAATTTATAAAATGCATCACCACTTTTGAAGACAAAAGATTTTATTATCACCCCGGCGTTGACCCGTTAGCAATAGGAAGAGCAGTAACAAAAAATATAAAGAACAAAGGTGCCGTTCAGGGAGGCAGTACGTTAACCATGCAGGTAATCCGTTTAAGCAGGCACAGGCAAAAAAGAAATGTTTGGCAAAAAATAGTTGAAAGTATTGAGGCAGTGAGGTTGGAATGCCGGTATTCTAAAAAAGAAATAATGTCATTGTATGCTTCCAATGCGCCATTCGGAAGTAATGTGGTAGGCCTTGATGCTGCATCATGGAGATATTTTGGAAGAAGCGCTGATAAGCTGAGCTGGGGAGAAATGGCATCATTAGCTGTATTGCCCAATGCACCGGCCTTAGTGCATCCCGGAAAAAACCGAATCGTGTTATTAAAAAAAAGAAATGTATTACTTGATAAACTTTTTATAAACCATACCATTGATAAAACTACCTGCGACCTTGCAAAGTTAGAACCATTGCCCGGCAAGCCTGTCACCTTACCACAATTTGCTCCACACTTATTACAGCGGTTTAAAGAAAATGTAAAAAGATCAACTGTTTCATCTCCAACAATAATAAAAACTACCATTGATTTAACCTTACAAAAAAATGTAGTAAATATTTTAGAGCAGCATCATAATGTATTAAAGGGAAATGGCATTAATAATATCTGTGCTTTGGTGTTGGAAGTGGAAACAGGAAATGTGTTGGCTTATGTTGGAAATATTTCTGATACAAAAGATCCTGAGATGGAAAGTAACGTAGATGTAATAAAAGCTCCACGCAGCCCGGGAAGCACTTTGAAACCGCTATTATATGCAGCAATGCTTACTGATGGAATGATATTGCCTAACTCCATAGTGGCTGATATACCAACACAAATAGGAGGCTATGCTCCGCAAAATTTTGATCTTACTTATGACGGTGCTGTACCTGCCTCAAGAGCCCTGGCACGTTCATTAAATATTCCGGCAGTAAAATTATTGCAGCAATATAAATATCAGCGCTTTTATGAAGTGCTTAAACAATGTGGTATAACTACATTAAACAGGCCTGCGGATTCTTATGGTCTATCATTAATCCTTGGAGGAAGCGAAGTAACCATGTGGGATCTTGCTGGTGTATATGCAAGTCTCGCAAGAACTTTAACTCATCAAAACAAAAACAATGGTATTGCACAGGCAAACGATTTTCATCCACCTAACTACCAAATGAGCAATCAGCAATCAGTAATCAGCAGACAGCAACCACAGAGCTTTCAAAAGCCTCCCCCGTTGGGGGAGGTTGGGAGGGGGCTTTTCGACGCCACCTCTATCTGGTTTACCTTCCAGGCTATGGAGGAAGTAATGCGCCCTGGAGAAGAAGGTTTGTGGCAACAATTTAACTCATCACAAAAAATAGCCTGGAAAACAGGTACCAGCTTTGGTTTCAGGGATGGATGGGCAATTGGACTAACGCCAAAATATGTAGTAGCAATATGGGCTGGCAATACTGATGGTGAAGGAAGGCCTGGATTGATCGGTGTGCAAACAGCAGCGCCAATTATGTTTGATATTTTCAGGCAGCTTCCTTCTTCTGAATGGTTCAAAGAGCCATTAAATAGTTTTATTTATATTCCTGTATGCAGGCAAAGTGGTTATAGGGCTAACATTGATTGCCCTGATGCGGATACAATTATGGTTTCAAAGAACGGCTACAGAGCCCCGTTGTGCAGCTATCATAAAATTATTCATCTTGATGAAACAGGTACCTATCGCGTGAATGAAAGCTGCGAATCACCTTCTAAAATGGTTCACAAAAAATGGTTTGTATTAACACCTGCAATGGAGTGGTATTACAAACAAAAAAATCATGACTATAAATCCCTGCCATCATATAAGCCAGGATGTGAATGGGCAGAAGCAGGAAAGTACATGGAACTTATCTACCCTGCGCCTAATGCAAAGCTTTATGTACCTCTTGAAATAAATGGTCAACGGGGAAGAACAATTTTTACTGCTACACACCGCAATGTTAATAGTAAAATTTTTTGGAGCCTGGATGATGAATTCCTAATAACTACTACAAATTTTCACCAGGTTGGAATTAGTCCTGCTCCGGGCAAGCATACACTTACACTGGTAGATGAAAATGGCGAAAGCATTACAAGACAGTTTGAAATATTGGACAACTCTAAATGAGAAACGGGATTTAAGCCATAATATTTTTTTTGTTTAGTGTTTAGGCTTTGCCTTAATTATTTCTATAAACAAAACTTATTTTAAGATTATTATCTATTCCCTGATAATAACCGGATTAACTTGAAAACCGCTATAGCAAATAGTTTCCGGCCTCAACCAGATATTAAATCTATATAAAACCATGTATCAGCTTTATTCGTAACTGCTACCTGAATGCTTTTAGCAATTCAAAATATCTTAAATAAATAAAACACCTTATTATGCTAACACACAAAACCTCAGGGAAAGCTATGCCTGTAAATGAGGGGAATATTCAACACGTTTCAAGAAGAAAATTTTTAGGATATGTTGGTGCTGCCTCTGCTCTTTTAGCTACTTCAGCTTCTTGTAAAAAAAATGATAATAATATTAATGATACCGGGCAAGATCTTGGAAGCGGAGACGTAGGAATTTTAAACTATGCGTATGCGCTGGAACAGTTAGAAGCAGCATTCTATGTAAAAGTTGCTCAATCTCCTTATGCAGGTATAACAGCACAGGAAACATCGTATCTCACTGATATAAGAGACCATGAAGTTGCTCACCGTGAATTTTTTAAAGCAGCATTAGGAGCTGATGCTATACCGGCTTTGGAAGTTAATTTCTCTGCCATAAATTTTGGAGATCGTATGAGTGTATTAACTACAGCCCGGGCTTTTGAAGACCTTGGTGTATCAGCATACAATGGCGCCGGAAAACTTATTTCCAATACCACTACAGGTCTTGTTTATTTAACCTTAGCAGGTAAAATTGTTTCAGTTGAAGCGAGACATGCTGCATTGATCAGAGACCTTATAGCTCCTGGTTCTTTTGCCGATCCGCTCACTGCCTCTAATGGTGTAATAAACCCTATGGGGTTAGATTTACAGCGCAGCCCTGCTGATGTGCTTGCAATTGCAGGAGCATATATTTCTACAAAAATCAATGCTTCTAATTTACCTACCTCTTAAAAAATAATACAATGAATGTTCAACATATTTTAAATGAAATTGAAAAAACGGATCCCGAAGTATATAATAAATTAGATACACGCCGTGACGCCATGAAAAGTTTTTTTAAAGCATCCGGCAAAGTAGCTTTAGCCACTGTTCCGATTGCATTTGGCTCAATGTTTAAAAAAGCCTATGGTGGAAATACTGCAACAATTGTTGAAGTATTAAACTATGCCCTCACACTTGAATACTTAGAGTCTGAATTTTATAAAGCTGTAGTAGCGGCCCCTGGCCTCACGGTTTCATTAACTGGTGCAGGCAGGGCAGCCTTAACTACTATACGTGATCATGAAATTGCCCACGTAGCTTTTTTAAGAAGTGCAATTATGTCCCTAAGTGCTACACCGGTAACCTATACTGCGAGTAATTTTGATTTAACCGGTGGAAATAGTGCTGCAGGTACCGGGCCTTTCTCAGGAACAAATTCGGTTTTACTAAACTATGATATTATGCTGGCAGTGGCACAGGTGTTTGAGGATACTGGTGTAAGAGCTTATAAAGGAGCTGCTGGTGATCTTAATTCTAATAATGATATTTTAACAGCAGCCTTACAAATACATTCAGTAGAGGCACGTCATGCTGCACACCTGCGTTACATGCGGAAAAATGCAGGCGTGGCTGTTAAGCCCTGGATCACTTTAAATCAAAGCGGAGTTCCTGCACCTTTTGATGCAGCAGTTCAGCCAAGTTATAATGGTGAGGAAACAACAACACAGGCTACGGTTAATATTGTAAATATCGGCGGACAAACAATTTCTGCCAATGCCGCCTCTGAAGCGTTTGATGAACCTTTAACAATGGCACAAGTACTTGCTATTGTTGATCCATTCATTATTTAAGGCCATTAAGCCTTTTAGAGATAGCTGTGTATTTTACATGGCTATTTTTATTTATGGCAAGGGTGAACATCTGAATAAATAAGTTTACTATCTGGTTGGCTATTTATTTTCATTTTATTCTTTTCATCCATTTTTTTTATAGGCCTCAAACAAAGCATAAATTAATCAGTAAGGCTATTCATTTTTCTCCTTTTGCAATATGGTTTCATTAAGTTAAAGCCTGAAATATTTTACGATAGATCCACTGATCTACCTGCCAGAATTGGAGAAGATTTAAGTTTAAAATATACAGAGTAATTTTATCCATATATTACTATCTTACAAGAGTAATCCTTTTTATGCCCCAGTACCGTCAGTTAGCTGCTATTATGTTTACGGATATTGTTGGCTATACTGCATTAATGGGGGATAATGAACAAAACGCTTTCATAATTCTAAATAAGAACCGTGACATTCAGCGCCCACTTATTGAAAAGCATGGAGGAAAATGGATAAAAGAACTAGGGGATGGAGTGATAGCCACTTTCCCTACTGTAACAGATGCAGTGATCTCTGCGGTTTCCATTCAACAAGCATCTTCAGAAGTACCAGGTTTAAAACTTCGCATTGGTATACATTTAAGTGAAGTAATATTTGAGAACCATGATGTATTTGGCGATGGAGTAAATATTGCGGCAAGAATCCAGTCTATAGCGCCTGCAGGAGGCATTTGGGTCTCTGATGCAGTACAAAAAAATATTTCAAATAAAAAAGGAATTGAAACAAAATTTATCAGGGAAGAAAGATTAAAGAACGTAAAAGATCCGGTACTGATTTATGAAGTGGATATAGCAAGTGTGCAATTAAGTGAAGTGGGCGTGTTATTCGCTCCTGCTGAAATGGTAAAAAAGATTGCTAAAAAAAGCATTGCCGTATTACCTTTCACAAACCTCAGCGGCGATCCGGAACAGGAATATTTCAGCGATGGTATGGCAGAAGAAATTCTTAACTCTCTTACACATTTGCAGGACCTTAAAGTAATCAGCCGGTCATCATCTTTTCAATTTAAAGGAAAAAATATAAGCCTGACTGAAGTTGGCGAAAAACTGGGAGTGGCAACAATACTGGAAGGCAGTATTCGTAAACAAGGCAACCGTGTTCGCATTACTACACAATTGGTTAATTCAGATGACGGCGTTCATCTTTGGTCGGACAGGTATGATGGTGATATGGATGATATTTTCGCCATACAGGATAAGATAGCTTTGGCAATAACAGCAAAGCTGAAAATTACATTATTGGAAGGCGAAAAACTATTGATGAATAAACCAATAGTGAATACGGAAGCTTATGAGTTATATTTAAAAGGTCGCTATTATTGGAATAAACGTGGAAGATGGCTGGTTAATGCTTTACAGTTTTTTCAACAGGCTATTGAAATTGATCCTAATCTCGCAAAAGCTTATGCAGGTGTTGCAGATGCTTATGCTGCATTGGGATTGTATGGCATTATTCCGCCTTATGAGGCTATGCCAAAAGCCAAAGAAGCTGCGCTAAAATCTATTGAGTTAAATCCTTCATTAAATGAGCCCTATACTTCTATGGGGTTTATTTATGGCATCTATGAAAATGACAGGTATCTCGCCAATAAAAATTTTAAATACGCATTAGAATTAAATCCTGATTATGCTGCCGGTCATTCATGGTACAGCTTTTATTTAAGTATTGTAGAAAACGATCTTGCAAAAGCAGTGGAAGAAGGCTTAAAGTCAACTGCTTTGGAACCGAATAACTCTATATCTTATCATATTACGGGACTTGCCTTTCTTGCTCAAAAAAAATGTAATGAAGCATTTGATCAGGCTAATAAAGCGATAGAAATTGATGCAACATTATTTCTGCCTTATTTCCTGGCAGGCTGGTGTTGTATTGAAACCGGCAACCCTGCAAAAGCTATAGAATATTTAAACACAGCTTTAAATCTTTCGGGCAGGCATTCATGGGCTTTAGGTTTTATGACCTGGGCACAGGCAAGCAACGGAAATATGGAAGGAGCCAAAGTTTTGCTTGATGAAATTATTGAGCGTGATAAGGCACAATATTTTTCTGTATTTGGTTCTGTAATTGGCGCCGTTGCTGTAAACAATATTGATTTAGCGCTCTATTTTCTGGAGAAAGGCTATAAGAATAAAGATATACTGATACATATATTTGCTCACCTCACAGTAATGCCTGAAAACCTCAGGAACGATAAAAGATTTCTGGATTTTTTACGGGGGATAAAGTTGATTGATTAAACTTGCTTAATCCGGAGATAAGTAAACATGAAATTTACTTATGTTGGCTCTTCAACTTTTTCATAAATAATAATGAAAGGAAGAATTGATCATTATACCCTGGTAATTTTAAAACATTGTTATGCCGCAACCGAATAAGCAATTTATTAAAGAGCCTGGCAGAGAATATGCAGAGCCAGGAGAACAAGCTGTTATTACAGAAATGATAACAGAAATGGAGCGCCAGCTTACCCTCTTGTATCAAAATACAAAAACACTCAGACAGGTGCATACAAAAATGCATGGATGTGTAAAAGCAGCATTCACCGTACTTCCAGGGCTAGCACCCGAACTGAAAGTTGGTATTTTTAAAGAAGCGCTTACTTACCCTGCATGGATAAGATTTTCAAATGCAAATACTATAATGCGGGCAGATAAGAAAAAAGATATAAGAGGTGTTGCTATCAAGCTAATGAATGTGCCCGGAGAAAAACTTTTAAATGATCAGCGTTCTGAGCTCACACAGGATTTTCTTTTAATGAGCAGCGAA
>JBDSAQ010000219.1:0-3570 GCA_039922095.1 Ginsengibacter sp.
AAAACTCTGAAACAAACGTTATTATTTGCAATTGCCACTTTAAGTGGAATTGTCACTTTCTCGCAAGCTAAATCGCAGGTTGTCCGTAGCCGTAGTGTTGCAGTAAGTAATGGTGCTTCCATAAAAAAAGCATCCCATGGTACAGATGTACGGGTAGATGCACGTGCTAATGGCCGTGCCCATGCAAATGCAAAGGCCAACAGCCAGGCAAAAGTAAATGCCAATGAAAATTCAGTATTTGGTGATAATTCAACGCATGTGACTACGAAGAAGCATGCGCATAAGAAGCATTATAAAAAAGCCAAGAAAAACGGAGCTCATAAAAAACACGATCATTACAAAAAAGAAAAAATAAAAGAGAATAAAGAAGATTAATGAGAATGTGAAAGTAAATTACAGTACAAGTTTTTTTGGATTTTATTGAATCATAAAACAAAAGCGGTTGAAGAATACCTCAACCGCTTTTATTATTTAGTACCACTTGAGGGCTTTGTATTTATTCACATACAGGCATAAAAAAAGCCCCAGTTTTAGTCCAAGCATGTAATAGAGTAGCTTGGCAGTTGACTGGCGCAAGTCACTTGTGCCATGGAAAGAGTTAAAGAATCCAAAGGAGCTAAACTGTTTGTATTTAAAAGTAATATTATTTTAGCTTAAAATTAAACCACTAAGAGCCGCCAGTTTTTATATAAAAATGTGAGCCTAAAAAATCCGCATTGATTTAACCGTAGTTAAGTTTTTATTATATTTTACTAATACACATTGGATATGAATTAGCCATCGCATTGGCATCAAGTTAATATAATGATACTAGTGTTAAAAGTGAGTGCAGGAAGCATTTTGGAAGCTGGAGGGTTGAGGTTTTTTATTGCCACGGCTTTTAAGCCGTGGGTGATGAATGAATGGCAGGAAGGGCTTTAGCCCATAACCTAGTTAAGGGCTAAAGCCCGGTAAGAAAAAGACCTGTATCCACCTGAAGGTAGTGGCAATACTAGCAGCATCAGCTTATAGCTTAAAAAATCAATCCTTAACTTGACGCCAATGCGATAGCAATCGGGGCAAGGGATTTAATTCTATTCTTTTACTGGGTACTAAAAACTGAAGGCTTCTATGATTATGCCTTGTATTTTTTATCTTTAAGAATTGGCTGCCATTCATAAATAGTTGCTGTAAAGAATTGTGCGGTATGAAAAAGGTATCTGTTTTCATTGCACTATCTATGAAAATTATAGTAGTTGCCTTGCGCTGGTTTGCCGTTGGTCAAAGACCAGACGGCGGCCTTTGCAGGTGAGTGTACTGGTTTGGGGAATTAAATAGAACACCTTCCGGGGCTTAAATGTCTTTGAAAGCTTTACCTGAATTAGATTAGTACAATTGGTACGCTGTATTGGATAGAAGTTTTGAAAAAGGCTTATTTAAAAACCGAGAAGCATAGCTTTTTTCGATACTGTGATTCTTTAGGAGAAATAAGAGCTCATGAGCATATTTTCATACCAATTTGTAGGGGTTAATTTTTTCTGACGCTGCCTTCTGTATTCCTTGCTGGCTTTACTTACTTTTATTGGTAGCTCTTTTACTCGGCACAAGTTGAAACTTGCGCCACGCTTACTCTTTTATATGCTTGGACTAATGGGTGAGAGGCAGCAACTGAATAATTTAAACATTATTATTATGAAGCGAATTGAAATAGTTTGGAATATAGTACACTATTTTGTTTGGAAAGCAGATTATAAGGCGCATTTAATTTTTAATAAAATAAACCCCTTTATGGTTATACATAAATTGCCATTTCAGAAAAAAATGTATGAACGAAGAGGAATAAACATATATGATGAAATGAATCAAGCATTTAAGGAGCCTAAAGGTGGGTTAAGTAGTATTAGGGCAGGAGGGTTTATGTATATCTTAAGTTATATTATTAGCTTGGCTTTTTTTTGCTTAATTCAGGCAACTAAAAACACAGCTTATCTAAGTAATGCAGTTATGATTCTAATATCCATACTTTTTGGAGTTTTAAATTATTTTTTATTGTTCTATAAAAATAAATACTTAGACTATTTTAAAGAGTTTAACTTGAAATTAAGTAATTGGAAGCGAAAATGGTCTTGGCTAAGTTTTTTGATTATTGTGGTAATATTTTTTTTACTGGTAGTTAGTTTTAAGATAATGGATTATTCATTGCACCATTAAGAAGAGAAAGAGCCGCCAGCTTTTTATATAAAAATGTGAGCCTAAAAAATCCGCATTGATTTCACATAGTTAAGTTTTTATTATATTTTACTAATACTCATTGGATATGAATTATTTGGGTAACTTTAAAAAACCCACATTCATATGCTCTGGAGAAAATTCAATGGCGACCCGATTCAGCTACCCATAAAATCAGCGGTTGAAAAGGCCATACAAAAAGAAACTTCCGAAGGTTTTAAATTAAAAGTTTGTATTGGAACAGACAGCCAGGTTAAAGGCCATGAAACTGAATTTGCAACTGTAATTGTGTTTTTAAGAGAAGGACGCGGAGGCTTTATGTTTATTCATAACGAAAAAACAAAGCATCCCTACAGCATTAAAGAACGCATGCTTGTTGAAGTAGCCAAAAGCATTGAAATTGCTTATGAGCTTTGTGATCTTTTTACTTTGTATGATGTAGATATGGAAGTCCACGCCGATATAAATACTAATCCACACTTTAAAAGCAATGAAGCTTTACGCGAAGCAATGGGTTATATCCTGGGGATGGGGTTTGCCTTTAAAGCTAAACCGGAAGCCTTTGCCAGCAGCAGTTGTGCAAATAAGGTAGTAAATTAATTATCCATACCTGGAGCGTTATTTAGTTCTTCAATAAGTGTAAGAATTTTATCTTTCCCTGATTTTTTCACAGCACTTGTCACAAAATTACGTGGAAGAAATTGCCATGTTTTTCTCATCTCCTCTAAAAATAATTTTACATTTTTACTCACTATAGCCTGTGTTTCTTTATCCGCTTTGGTGAACACCAAACTAAATGGCACATCCCATTTTTTCAATTGGGAAAGAAATGCGATATCTGCTTTTTGCGGCGAATGCCTTGCATCTATCAATAAAAATACCTGCATTAAATTTTCTCTTTTACGCAGATAATGTTCAATCATTTGCTCCCATCTCCGGCGGCTGCTTAGTGATATTTTTGCAAAACCATAACCGGGCAAATCAACGAGGTACCAGAGCCCGCTCCTGGCCCCGTGCGACCGGATCATCCGGGCGGGCTCACCCGCAGGGGAAGAAACTTGTGACGTAGATTCGATCATGAAATGATTTATCATTTGTGTTTTACCGGGGCTGTTGGAAGTTTTTGCCAGTTTATCATTATCGCACAACATGTTTATTAATGACGATTTTCCAACATTACTTCTTCCTATGAATGCATACTCAGGACGGTCCGGTACCGGGCATTTTGAATAATCAGGACTACTTATAAGGTATTCAGCTTTTTTAATGTGCATGGCTTTTAGTTGTCAGTTGTCAGAGGTTAGATGTTAGATGTTAGCATACAGTTGTAAAGATTTAGGTGTCCTTAATTTGAATTATTTC
>JBDSAQ010000220.1:0-4111 GCA_039922095.1 Ginsengibacter sp.
TCAAATGAAATAGTATAAGATAGTCACCATTATAAAAACAATCTTCAAAATCATCCATCTGGTGAATTATCAAAAGGAAAAGTCTTTTCAAATAGAATATTCTATATTTGTTCCGGCAAGTCTTATACGACCAGCTCCTGTTGAACTCCCCCAGGATCGGAAGGTAGCAAGGGTAAGCGGTTGAGCGGTGCGATGTAAGTAACTTGCCATTTTTATGTCCGCCACTATAGGCTCTTAAATCCCATTTAAATCTCTGTTTTATATTTGTATATTTGCTTTTTTTAAACTAAAACAAATCCCGGTACGGGGTATAGAATTATGAAATTTTTTATTGATACAGCAAACCTAGACCAAATAAAAGAAGCCAACGACCTTGGCATCCTCGATGGAGTTACAACCAACCCCACTTTAATGGCAAAGGAAGGAATTAAAGGCATTGATGCTGTTATGCAGCATTATAAAACAATTTGTGAAATGGTTGATGGGGATATTAGCGCTGAGGTGGTTTCTACAGATTTTAATACTATTATAGAGGAAGGAAAAAAATTTGCTGCTATACATAAAAATATCGTAGTTAAGGTGCCAATGATTAAAGAAGGGGTGAAAGCAATTAAATGGTTTACTGCAAATGGAATTCGCACAAATTGTACATTAGTATTTTCAACAGGTCAGGCTATACTTGCCGCAAAGGCAGGAGCAGCATATGTTTCACCGTTTATTGGACGTATAGACGATAGCGGCTGGGATGGAATAGAACTTATTCAGCAACTTGTACATGTCTTTGAAATACAAGGCTATGAAACTGAAATATTAGCTGCCTCAATAAGATCCCCAAATCATATAATTAAATGCGCAGAAGCTGGTGCAGATGTTTGTACATGTCCCCTCGAATCTATTCTCGGGTTACTTAAACATCCTTTAACCGATATTGGGTTAGCTAAGTTTCTTGAAGATGCTAAAAAGTTTGCCTAAGGGAGATTAATTAATTTTATTAAGGCTTTTCCTATCTTTTACTTTGGAATTGTTCTGAAGATCCTTCAATAATTCTTCAGAAGTTTTTAAATGCTCATTATCCTCGTTCCTTTTGATATACATAGTAAATTCCTTTGTTATTGCCGGGTTAGCTTTTAGCGTTACCTTAATAGCGATATTATCTTTTTTGAAATCTTTATCAATTAATAAGGTATTTCCATAAAATTTTCCATCACTGGCCCAAAAAACAATCTCTGTACTATCAAGCGGAGTATAGTTTCCATTGTGTAAAAGACCATCAACATTAATATAATTGTAGGTTCCTTTTTTTAAGCTGTCTGTGTAGAGATTCACATAAATTTCTTTAACCTTTTGAGCTTTGGTTAAAACAGAACATAAAAGAAAAGCAAGTACTAATATTTTTTTCAATCTATTTATTTTAGTGCAAGATCGCTAATAGTATGCCAATGGTTGTATAAGATAATCCTCAAAGATTTGGATGGTTAAAAAATATTTGCTTAAATAAGAAAATGATTTCATATTTGCAATTCAAAATGGAAATCAACAATACATGCAATAGCTGGTGGCATTCAATCAAATGATTGTGCCGCTTTGTATTTGTGTATTTATAAATAACAGCCCCGGCACTCACAGCCGGGGTTTTTTATTGCCATGAAAAAAATTGAGATTACAACTTCTTTTAAGAAACTTTTAGCAGATGTTTATACACCTGTAGGAATTTATCTTAGACTGAGAGACCGCTTCAGGGATACCATTTTAATGGAAAGCACGGATTTTCATGCTGCGGAAAATAGCTATTCTTTTATTGGAATTAATGCTATTGCCGGTATTGAGATTACTGATTCTCATCAGCTGGAATATAAACTACCCTTAAAAGTACCTGAAAAAATAACTATAAAGCAGCCTAAAAAAGTGCCTGAGCTTATCTGGGATTTTATGCAAAGATTTGAAATAAAGAAACCTGTTCAAAAACCTGTAAACATTGCCCAGGGCATGTTTGGCTACACTACCTATGATGCCATTCCTTTCTTTGAAAATATAAACTTCAATAACAATTATTCAGAGACCACCTCCGTGGGGGGAGATTTGGAGAGGGCTTCAATTCCTCTCATGCGGTATCGCTTATACCAATATGTAATTGCTGTTAATCATTTTAAAAATGAATTATTCATTTGTGAAAATCTTATATCTGGTTTGCAAAGTGAAATTGATATTGTGGAAAGCCTGATAAAAAGTAAGGATGTACCAACATATCCCTTTAAAATAGACGGACCTGAAACATCAACCTTAACTGATCAGGAATATATTGATATGGTAAAGAAAGGAATTGCCAATTGCCATAGAGGCAATGTTTTTCAAATTGTTTTAAGTAAGAGATTTCAGCAATCATTTACCGGTGATGAATTTATGATTTACCGGGCCTTGAGAAACATAAATCCAAGTCCATACTTGTTTTATTTTGATTATGGAGAGTATAAATTAATGGGCAGCAGCCCGGAAAGCCAATTAATCATCCAGGACAATAAGTCAATTATGCATCCAATTGCAGGTACCTATAAACGTACCGGCAATGATGAAGTTGATGAAGAATTAGCAAAAAAACTTTTATGTGATGAGAAAGAAAATGCCGAACATGTAATGCTTGTTGACCTTGCAAGAAATGACTTAAGCAGAATGTGTGATAATGTAGAGGTGAGCTCATTTTGTAAAGTTCAATATTACTCTCATGTGATACACCTTGTAAGTGAGGTAACAGGAAAAGTTAAGCCTGGTACAAATCCTTTCGATGTGTTGGCAACTACTTTTCCCGCCGGCACACTAAGCGGTGCTCCCAAATTCAGGGCAATGCAACTGATAGATGAATATGAGCCCACACCGAGAAGTTATTATGTAGGCTGTATTGGTTTTATGGGTTTTAATGGAAGTTGTATTCATGCAATTATGATACGCACTTTTTTAAGCCGTAATAATACATTGATTTACCAGGCAGGTGCCGGAATTGTAGCTGTATCAAACCCCGAAACAGAATTGCAGGAAGTAAATAATAAATTAAATGCATTAAAAAGTGCCATTGCTTTGGCACAAAATATTTAGTATGAGAATATTGATTTTTGATAATTACGATTCATTTACCTATAACCTTGTGCATCTCGTAGAAAAAATTTTGCATCAGAAAGTAGAAGTATTTAGAAATGATCAGATAGCACTTGAAAAAGTAAAAGATTTTGATAAAATAATTTTATCACCAGGTCCGGGTATACCCACCGAAGCAGGATTGCTGCTGCCATTAATAAAAGAATATGCATCATCAAAGTCTATACTGGGAGTATGTTTGGGGCATCAGGCAATTGGTGAGGCTTTTGGTGGAACACTTATAAATTTAGATACTGTTTATCATGGGGTAGCAACTAAAGTAAAAGTCAAAAGTCAAAAGTCAAAAAATAAAGAAGACTTGTTTAATGATCTTCCACCCGAGATTGAAGTTGGCCGTTATCATTCATGGATTGTAAGTGAAAAAGATTTTCCCCCTGATCTTGAAATTACAGCACGGGATGAAAATGGATATATCATGGCACTTCAACATAAAACATTTGATGTGCAGGGAGTGCAGTTTCATCCCGAGAGTGTGCTTACTCCGGATGGAGAAAAAATAATGCGGAATTGGCTTGTCTAAACTGAATGTTCTGAACTGGGATTTTATCTGAACTGGGATTTATGAGATAAGTGGGATAATGGGAAAGTTATGCAATTAATTTTTTTTATGGATTTTAAGTATGGGGAAATAACGGAAAAAATAATTGGTGCCGCTTTTAGAGTACATGGCATATTAGGCAATGGATTTCAGGAAGTTATTTATCAAAGAGCAATGGAACTTGAGTTCGGTTCTGTTTTCCTTGATTTTGTAAGAGAATTTGAAATGCCCATTTATTATATGGATCAAATTATTGGCACAAGAAGAGTAGATTTTTTGGTGAATGATAAAATCAGTGTAGAGTTAAAAGCACTCATTAAAATAGAAGATGTGCACATAGCTCAAGCCATAAATTATTTAGAAGCATATAATCTTGAGATTGGATTATTAATAAATTTCGGCTCAAAAAAATTGGAGTTCAATCGC
>JBDSAQ010000221.1:0-17373 GCA_039922095.1 Ginsengibacter sp.
ATGAGTAATCTTTTTTTAAGTAGTGATTGATTATAATTAGTAGTAAGACTAAGCGGAAAATGCGGCGCTGCTACTTTAAGCAGGCTTAACTGGTAACTTTCTTTTTCCACATCATCATGCTGTAGCAGTTTATTATCAGTAAAGAATTCAAGGTTGCTCTCTAATTCTTTTCGCCAGAGCCATGCAAAAGGATTGAACCATTGAAAGATGAGGACAATCTCAGCAAAAAGAAGATCAAGGGTATGTTTTTGCTCAATATGAATCTTCTCATGAAGCAGTACCTGGTTATAGGTTACCCAGTCATATTTTTCAGGATTAATAAAGATGCTGTTTCCAAATGAACAGGGAGCTTTATCCCCGGTTATTTCCACAATACGAAACCTGCCATCTTTAATTACCGGGTGTGAATATGCCTTATAAAGCAATACTGCTGCCTGTATAAAAAAATTAAGACCAAAGATGATAACCCCGAACCAATACAAATAAATAAGACAGGCAATAACCTGGCCCAGCTTTATGGTATTGTCTTTCTGTATAGGTTCAACAGTAGTATGAATATTCTGTTCTGCCAAAGGCCTGATATTAGCCTGGATAACTGTGGCTTCCGGGGAAATAATATTTATGGAAGCTGATGCTTTCCTAAATGACATCTGCTGTGGAATATGAATTACAGGCAAAATAAAAGCGAGCATCATGCATGTGAGTAACACGAACCTGTTTAAATGAAAAAAAGTTTCTTTTTGCAACAGCAGCTTATAAAAAATAAGACAGGCAGTAAGAATAAGCGCAGCATACAGAATATATGGTATCATTTTTTATCTTTTTTAATGATGTCTACAATTTCATTCAATTGCTTTTCGGTAAGCTTTTGCTCTTTTGCAAAAAAGGCAAGCATCCGGGGATAGGAGTTATCGAAATATTGGCTCACAACATCTTTCAATGCAAACTTTTGATAATCTTCCCTGCTGATCAGAGGGAAATAATAATGCATGTTGCCAGTTGTCTCATGGTTAAGAAATCCCTTTTCTTCAAGTATCTTAACCATTGTTGCTACACTGTTATAGTGCGGTTTAGGATCGGGTAATAAAGGAATAATATCCCGTATAAATGCTTTCTTTAAGTCCCAGAAAATCTGCATTATCTGTTCTTCCCGTTTTGCAAGTTTCACCATTGATAAATAATTTCGCACAAGATAACTACTAATTAATTAGTAGACAAACTAATTTATTAGGAACGGAATAAATTTTATATGAATGGTGAAATAAGGCTGGAATCGAAACTGCTTCCTGCAATACCCGCTCTTCAAAGACTTTGGATTAATCAGAATCAAAAAAACTATCTCTAAATTTGAACTAAAACGGCAGGACATTGGTTTTTGTAGCAACTTCTTAATAGTTGCAAAAAAACATTAGTTAGAATTGTAAAAAGCTAAACAATCAAACAAAATTCGATCATTCGACAATTAATGGATATGAAATACTTAATAACAATTTTATTATTTACCATTTATAACATTGGACAATCTCAACAAATGTTTAAAGCAACCAATGATACTTTGGCCATACCCAAATTAAACTTTGACGCAAATGGAGAATTAAAAATGACAGCATCAACTTCATCATCAAAACATGACTTTGATTTTTTTATTGGGAAATGGAAACTCCATAATCGTACACTAAAAAGGAGACCGGATAACAGTACAGAATGGAAAGAGTTTGAGTCTACTCAAGAAATGCGAATTGTGCTTAATGGCATCGGCAATATTGATAACTTTTTGGCTGAGCGTGATGGCAAACCTTATGAAGGCATGACCGTACGTGTATTCAATCCCCAAACAAGGTTGTGGAGCATTTATTGGGCGGATTCCAATTTCGGTATTTTAGGGTTACCACCAGTAGTTGGTTCATTTGAAAACAACGTCGGGCATTTTTTTTCAAAAGATGTTATTAATGGCAAAACCGTTATCACGGTTTATCGCTGGGATGCCAGAGACGTGGACAATCCGGTTTGGAGCCAGGCTTTGTCGGAAGATAATGGGAGAACCTGGGAATGGAATTGGTATATGTATATGTCAAAAGTTAAATAGATTACCTGAAAGAATAATTTTTATAACGTTAATCATCCTGGAAAGAAAAGGCTGAGGATACACAGCCTCTATTATATTTAAGCTTTATAGATTTTGCTCTACAAAATCTTTGCTATAATCCCTGATCATATTTCTTACTTCTCTAAATTGTTGCATTATTTCTTCTTCATTGCCTTTTGCTTTTGCAGGATCAGGAAAGTTGTGATGAAATTTCCTGGCATTAGAGGGAAAGAAAGGGCATCTTTCTTTTGCATTATCGCATACAGTAATTACAAAATCAAAATTAATATCACGGTATTCTGTAATGTTGTTTGAAGTGTGGTGAGATATGTCTATTTCATCTTCTTTCATGATTTTTATGGCCCCGGGGTTTACGCCATGTGTTTCTATACCTGCACTATATACCCTTGCTTTATCTCCTGCAAAATGCGTTAAATAACCTTCTGCAATCTGACTTCTGCAACTATTGCCAGTACATAAAACTAAAATTTGTTTCATTTAGATGTTGTTTATAGTTGATTGTTCAACACCAGGAAATTTTCAAACCGGGGATTGTTAAGGCAATCTAAGTTGTCGCAGTGTAAAAGTTGTTTCTGTATAAAATGTGTAACAAATTAGCTGCAGCAACCAGGTTCGCAACATGCTCCCTTTGCCGGCTTATCTGCATATACAGTTATGCTGCGTATACCTGTACCAGATTGTTTGAATGCCCCAATTTGTTCTGCTGATAAATAGTTACTTAGAATGTCATCAGGAATAATGATTGGCTTGTCTTTTTGTACAATAATATTGGTAAAACCATTATTTTTTATGAGTTCGAGATAAACCTGTTTTTGTATAGCGCCGGCTACACAGCCCGCATACATTTCTGCTGCTTCTCTTATCTCCTCAGGCAGCTCGCCTTCCAATACAATATCTGAAATAGAAAAGTGTGCGCCGGGCTTTAATACTCTGAATATATCTTTGAAAACGCTATCCTTACCGGGCACTAAATTGAGTACGCAGTTACTTACAATTACGTCTGCCAGGTTTGAAGTAACAGGCATATTTTCAATATCTCCCTGCCGGAACTCTACATTATAAAAACCTCTTATTTCTGCATTTTGCCTTGCACGCTCAATCATTGCCGGAGTAAAATCTATCCCAATTACTTTCCCGGTTTCTCCCGTTTCATACCTGGCTATAAATGCATCATTGCCAGCCCCGCTGCCCAGGTCAATCACCACATCACCATTCTTTATTTTGGCAAACTGTGTAGGCAACCCGCAGCCTAAGCCTAAATCAGCATCAGGATTATAGCCTTCTATTTGATCATAGTTATCAGACATAATATTGTAAACTTCGGTTGAACAACCGCCCGAGCCACAGCAGGAACTCTGGTTAGTATCTTTATCCTGTAAAGCAATAGCTGAATATTTTTGCCTTACTAATTCTTTTAAATTATTTGTTTCCATGTTTATTTTTTTAGCAACAATTTTTTTGTGAATCAAATTTGTCAAATAGAGAATTAATTATTTTTTGAAATTTTTTCCAGTTTTTACCATCAATACAATAGCAAATTGAGTTGCCTTCAATCTCTCCTTTTATGAGTCCTGCATTTTTAAGCTCTTTTAAATGCTGTGAGATAGTTGGCTGTGCTAAAGGAAGCTCTGTTACAATATCCCCGCAAATACAGGCATCTACTTTAAGTAAATGATCAAGTATAGCAATTCTTGCAGGATGACCTAATGCTTTTGCCAACATAGCAAGTTCATTTTGCCGCTCAGTAAAATGCTCTGTTTTAGTTGCACCCATTTGTTAATCGTTTAATTGCAATATTACGATAATGCCTGAAAACAAAAAAATTATTTTTTAACGCTTCAACCATCATCATACCTTTTCTTTCAAAAGTTGCCCTTCAAAATGCCATGGGCGGCAAGGTTTCTGGCATGATGTTTTCTTCGAAGAAATTACATTAAAACCTATAAATATGGATAACTTAATAAATTTAAAAGATCTGCTAAACCATGAAATACTGGACTTATATTCAGCAGAAAAACAAATTATTGAGGCCTTGCCTGATATGATTGAAGCAGCTTATGATGTTCAATTAAAAAATGCTCTTCAGGATCATCTTGAGGTGACTGAAACCCACAAAGAGCGGCTGGAAAAAATTTATTATATGCTGGCGGATAATCCGGAAGAAGCTGATGTACTTAAAGAAGATAAGGGATTCTTTTCCCGGTTATTTGGAGGAGTAAGCAACCCTAAATGCAGAGGAACAGAAGGCTTGCTGGAAGAAGGTAAAAAAATGATTACCGAAAATATGACCACAGAAGTTAAGGATGCAGCTATAATTGCAGCAGTGCAAAAAGTTGAACATTATGAAATTTCAGGATATGGTACTGCACTTGCCTATGCAAGGCAATTAAACTTAGAGTTTGCGGCAACCCTTTTAGAAGAAACTCTCAATGAAGAATATGATGCAGATGACTTATTAACTGAGCTTGCTGTGGGTAAATTAAACATTGATGCAGAAAATGCAGCTGAAAATTATAATTCGGAAGGTGCCGGCACTTACCAACCGGAAAATTTTGAGGCTACAGAAGGAAAATCGCTTTTTGCTGATTTTTCACATGATACTACAAACGATGAA
Organism: Ginsengibacter sp.; assembly: GCA_039922095.1. Taxonomy (GTDB): domain Bacteria; phylum Bacteroidota; class Bacteroidia; order Chitinophagales; family Chitinophagaceae; genus Ginsengibacter. Next base: position 4,722 of record JBDSAQ010000221.1, read on the forward strand.
GCTGAATTCGCAGATGACCCTAAGCAAAACATTTCTAATAAAAACGTTTTTTAAAATATAAAATAAAAGCTAAGCCGGCAAGTGACCGGCTTAGCTTTTATTTTACAATCCCTGCTAACTCAAGGCTTTTCTTTTTGAGTTTCCTTATTTCTACATCTTCAATTACCGGCTCTGGTAAAAGTATCAGTGATACGTTATTTTCTTTCCACCAGTTATTGTTTTTAAGCAGGTTAAAATTAATGACCGCTACAATATATTTTCTTCCTTCATTGGCATGCCATTCTTCTATCCATTCAAATTGTTTATGAGGGATATCCTCAAGGTGTTCAAAACTCAGGTAACTCTTAATATAAAAATCATTCGTGAGCTCGCTTGGTGTATGATGATACAATTTTTTGTACTCATATTTATAATCATACCGAAGGGCTGATATATCGCTAAGCACGGCTGATGCAGTGGGGAAACTACCGGCACCTTTGCCATAAAAAAATTGCTGGTCTGCAAATGAGCTTTCGATAACTACACCGTTATATTCGTTTTTCACAAATGCCAAATGATCATTCTGCTGCACATATTGTGGCAGAACAAAAGCGGCAATTTTTCCATTCCTCAATTTTTTTGCCTGGGCTACAAGTCGTATCTCATAATTTTTTTCACGGCCAACATTGGCATCACTCTCGTCTATATTTTGTATGCCGGTAAATACAATATCCCCGGGATGTGTAACCACACCATAAGCATGGCAAAGTAATATTACCCATTTGTTAACCGCATCCCATCCATCCACATCAAGTGTTGGGTTAGCTTCAGCAAAACCAAGCTGTTGAGCCTGCAGTAAGGCGGTTTTAAAATTAATTTTATCCTCAAATATTTTAGTAAGAATATAATTGGTTGATCCGTTTACAATTGCACGCAAGGAATGAAGCATATCATTGTCATAATATTCTTCAAGGTTCCTGATAACAGGTATAGAGGCGCAGGCCGCAGACTCGCATAAAAATGGAAGATCCGTTTGCTGCTGAAGTTGTAATAGTCGTGGTAAATGTTCTGCTATCATTTTTTTACTTGCGCTTACCACCGCTTTCCCATTTAATAAGGCAGCAGAAACAATTTCATACGCCGGTTCAGATTCATTTATCACTTCAACAATAACATTAATTTCTTCATCATTTAATAGTTCATTTCTATCGGTAGTAAATAATTCAGCAGGAGCATTTCTCTTTTTACCAGGATTTTTAATACACACTTTTTTTATAGTGGCATTAAGAGAAGAGGTTTGGGCTAAAACTTTGTATACACCTTCCCCTACTACACCAAATCCAAAAAGACCAATAGTTAAGCGCTTATGAGTTGTCATATTTTTTTAATCATTGATTGTATGCATCCCCTGCAATAAATGATGTTATAGCTTCTTTAGAAATAAAGTTTTGTATAATATCTTCCATTTGATCAAACTCCAATAAAAAGCCATCGTGACCATAAATGGAATGGATAACCCTGCAGGTTGCGCCAGTAATTTTTTCTGCAAGAAATTGTTGTTCCGATAAAGGAAAAAGAATATCTGTATCTAAGCCAATCACCAGGGTTTTGGCCTTTATTTGTTGCAAGGCAAGCTCTATGCTGCCTCTGCCACGACCTACATGATGTGAATCCATACCCATGCTTAAAAAATAATAGCTGTATGCATTAAAACGTTTTGCCAACTTTTCGCCCTGGTAATACTGATACGATACTGCGCCTGTTCTGGCACTATCCTGCAGTGCAACGCCATTTACAAAATTTAAATTTTTGCCTGAAAGAATTGGTTGCGAATGGCTGTAGGTAATATAATTTCTGTAAGATAATAAAGCACATGCCCTGGCCGCTTTCATTCCATCAATTCCTGCTGATACAGATTTTTGTCCCCAGGTTTTATCGGCTTCAATACACATTCTTTGTGTAGCATTAAAAGCTACCCCCCATGAGGAGTGCATGGCATTTGTTGCTATCGGAAAAATATATTCAAACGCATCAGGCTCTTCAATTGCCCACTCTAATAATTGCTGCCCGCCCATGGAGCCTCCTATGCCTATATGTATTTTTTTAATCCCTAAAAATTCTTTTAACGGCTGGTAAGCATGTACCATATCTCTTATAGTAAACCAGGGAAAATTATTATAGTAAATTTCATTTGAAACACTTTCAACGTCAAATGGCCCAATACTTCCATAGCAGCTTCCAGGCATATTTACACAAATAATAAAGTATTTTGAAGGATTGAAAAATTTGCCTTCACCTACTAAACCAGCCCACCACTCAACCGGGTCACTATTAGCTGTAAGGGCATGAAATATCCATACAACATTATCTTTTGCCTCATTCAATTGTCCATATGCTGTATATGCGAGGTGATATCCAGGCAAAATTTTACCGCTTTCAAGAGCTAAAGGTTTATCGCAATTAAATATTTTTTTTCTCAAATTTTAATTATTGCTTAGTAATTATTCGAACAGCATCATCGCCTTAATGTACTTTACCGGTGCGCTTCCGTAACTTAAAAATTTTTCATTGAACTTCTTCAGTGTATAAGCTTTGCCCAACTTTTTTTTATAGGCGTTCCTCAACTGCAAAATTTCATAAAATCCATTAAAATAACTTGTAAGCTGTACATGTGTTACACGTACACGTTTCCATTTTCCTTCGGCCTCAGCCTGCTGCTGAAAGGCCTGGCGCACAAGCAGGTCCATTGCTTCTTCTTTCGTCATATCTTTTGTATGTACACTTATATCAAGTATGGTATTACACACGGTGCGCAAGTTCCATTTGTAATACATAAGCCACATTTCAGGCGAGTTATTGTAGCCATTTTCCATCATCATTAACTCGCTGTATACTGCCCAGCCTTCAATAGTGGCCCCATTAGCAAAAACAGATTTAATAATGCTGGGGGATTTATTGCTGAACACTAATTGCACGTAATGGCCGGGAATACCTTCATGAATGTTTAATATCTGCAAGGTATAGTTGTTGTATTCTCTTAAATAGCTTTCAGATCTTTCCGGCGTCCAGCCTTCAAGAGTTCCTACGTTATAATAAGTACTGACATTTTTTTCAAAGGGCCCGGGTGCACTTATTGAGGCGCCTGCCACACCTGCCATATATCCCGGTTCTTTTCGCACCTGCAATGGCTTTGAAGGATCCATATACAGCAAATTCTTTTGTATAACAAAAGCTGTGAGCCTGGGCAATTGCTCTTCAATAGAAGATTGAAAATCCCGGGGTTTTACATGGTTGGAAGATATTGTATCAATTACTTTTCTTATAAGCTCAAACTTATCTCCGGGTTTTGCAGTATTATCAAAATACTTTTTCCAAAGAAGGTCAGCCTTCTTTTCCATTTCATTTAATAAATACTCCTTCCTCTGCTGTGCCGCTTTATAAAGTGCCTCTACTGAGTAACTGCTTTGTATATCAAACTCAAACTGTTTTTCGTACAGGGCTTTACCCAACCTGAAAGTGCGGCTATTATCCATTGGGAGAGATTGCAGCCATACTACAAAGGATTTAATTGCAGCGGCGGCGGAGGCGGCTCTTGCACCGATGGTATCTTTTAATGATTGTGGTAATAAAGAACGTTTTAATGAATCTGAAAGGTCTTGTTCAAAAATACTTAAACCCCCGGTTAATTGTTCTATGGCAAGATCAGTTAATTCCTTTGCAGGATCCCTGATATTAGCTTTTGCTGCAACATAATATTCAGGTACAAGCTCCAATTTCCGGTAAAAGTTCTTCAACCTGTTTTCAAGTTTATCGTAAGGCTCATTAAGAATATAAGCAAATACTGATGCAACATTATACACAGAAGGATTCCATACAAATTCCCTGGCAGTTTGTGTTTGCCAGATTGTTGACTTTAACTGGCTCTCTATAATTTTATAATCGGTTTTATTTACTTCATTTAAATCTGCATAACTAAACTTATACAACGAATCAAGGTAATTAGTTGAAAAAGCAACCTGCATTTTAATGTAACTATTATCCGGCACCACTAATATACTATCATAAGCATGATAACCTATGGCAGTAGCCTGGTCAGGATATACTTTTAAAATAGCCAAAACAAAACGTTCTTTAAAGAGATCAAATTGCTGGTTGCCAAAATTGCCTTGGGCAGATAAGGAAGATACCAGGCAAATAGAGCTTGTTATAATGAATACCAATTTCTTCATAATGAAAATAGAAAGCTGGTTCTTTATTGAATCAAAAATCCAGGAAAAGTAATGATACTTCTGCTTTAGCTATACAACTAAATCTTTTTCAAAAACCTTTTCAAAAGCCTGTTGAAGATCTGCTTTTATGTCCTCAATATATTCTATCCCTACACTAATCCTGATTTGGTTGGGTTGTACACCTGCAGCTATTTGTTCATCAATACTCAATTGTTCATGAGTAGTTGACGATGGATGAATGGCCAATGTTTTTGCATCACCAACATTTGCCAAATGGCTTACCAGTTTCAGGGAATCAATAAATTTAGAAGCATTCTCTTTTTCTCCTCTAATACCAAAGTTGAGCACTCCACCAAATCCATTAGGCAAATATTCCTTTGCCAGGGAATTGTATGGGCTGCTTGCTAACCCGGGGTATTGAACAAACTCTACCTGCTCATGCTCTTCCAGCCAATGTGCTAAAGCCAATGCATTATCAACATGACGCTGCACACGCAGAGAAAGTGTTTCAAGGCCCTGTAATAATAAAAATGAATTGAACGGTGCCTGTGAAGATCCGAAATCTCTCAGCCCTTCTACTCTTGCACGAATGATGAAAGCAATATTGGGCATACCTAATGGGTTACCTTCTCCAAAAACATCCCAAAATTTTAGGCCATGATAACCTTCGCTCGGTTCAGTAAACTGTGGAAATTTACCATTGCCCCAATTATAATTACCCCCGTCAACAATAACACCTCCGATAGTTGTTCCGTGACCTCCAATCCATTTAGTAGCAGATTCCACTACTATGTTAGCTCCATGTTCTAACGGACGAAAAAGATAACCTGCAGCGCCAAATGTATTGTCTACAATAAGCGGCAGATCATATTCTTTGGCAAGGTCTGCAAACTTTTTAAAGTCAGGAATATTTAAACGTGGGTTGCCAATGGTTTCAAGGTAAATGGCTTTGGTATTTTTATCAATGTGCTTAACAAAACTTTCCACATCATCACCATCTGCAAATCTCGCCTCAACACCAAGACGTTTAAACGCTACTTTAAACTGGTTATAAGTGCCACCATACAAGAAAGTAGTTGTTACAAAATTATCGCCAGCCTGCATAATATTATTTAAAGCTAAAAATTGTGAAGCCTGTCCTGATGAAGTAGCTAATGCGGCTACACCTCCTTCCAATGCTGCAATGCGTTGTTCAAACACATCGTTAGTGGGGTTCATTATTCTTGAATAGATATTACCAAACTCTCTAAGGCCAAATAAATTAGCTGCATGTTCTGAATTATTAAAACCATAAGAAGTGGTTTGATAAACAGGCACTGCCCTTGCTTTGGTAGTTGGATCAATTTGTTGCCCGGCATGAAGTTGTAATGTGTCGAAATGAAGATTGTTGCTCATGTGATTTGATTTTTATTGTTTTAGAAGCGGAATATTTAAAATTAAAGGAAATCGGGAAAGCCGTAAGGCTAAAAAATGCCTTACGGCATACAACAAGCCATAATGCGGTGATTAATAATATAAATAACGGTTGTTATCATTTGCAGACAAAGCTAATAGATAATGCTTTAGTTTTCCAAATGTTTTTTTACGGGGTATGGACGGATTACCCGCTTAAAATTTTCTGTATGAATTTAATAATCCTGGCTGTTTACAAAGCCTGTTAATAGAATTGTCTCTTTTATTATTCGTTCACATTTATAGTATTATTATGTAACATCCTTGTATGGAGTATTTTGAACTTCGCCTGTTCACACCCTCCTTTGTACTTATCTTTGCCGCCTTAAAATATGGCAACAAAAAAACCGAAAGAGGAAAATAACGCACAGGAATTTATAGAAGTATTTGGGGCAAGGGTTCACAATCTTAAGAATATTGACATCAGTATCCCTAAAAATAAACTTGTTGTAATCACCGGCATAAGTGGCAGCGGCAAGTCTTCCCTGGCTTTTGATACTATTTATGCAGAGGGGCAACGCCGGTATATGGAAAGCTTTTCAGCGTATGCACGCCAGTTTATCGGTGATATGGAAAGACCTGATGTTGATAAGATAACAGGGCTTTCACCGGTAATATCCATTGAACAAAAAACCACTAACAAAAATCCACGAAGCACTGTTGGTACCGTTACGGAAATCTATGATTTTTTCAGGTTATTGTTTGCAAGAATAGGTGAAGCTTACAGTTACAACACCGGCAAAAAAATGGTTAAATGGAGTGAGGAAGAAATTGTTGAAAATATTTTTAAAAGATTCAAAGATAAAAAGATCTCTTTACTGGCGCCACTGGTTCGTGGCCGCAAAGGGCATTACAGGGAGTTGTTTGAAGATGTAAGAAAAAAAGGGTATCTAAAAGTAAGGGTAGATGGGGAAATAAAAGACCTTGTTGCTAAAATGCAGGTTGACAGGTATAAAATTCATGATATAGAACTGGTGGTAGACAGGCTGGAGGTAACCGGTGACATGAAAGTAAGGCTGAGCCAGAGTGTTCAAAAATGTTTGCAATTGGGAAAAGATTTAATGTTTATAGCACAAACCCCTCAGGCCCCCTCTAAATCTCCCCCAACAGGGGAGACTTTGCCGACACACAAAGCCCGTGTATTAAATACAAAAGCCAGTAATAGTTCGCAACAATCGGCCCTGAGCGATAGCAAAGTCCCCCCCGTTGGGGGAGATCCGATAGCTATCGGATTAGAGGGGGCTTCTTCTATTGGGGGAGATCCGATAGCTATCGGATTAGAGGGGGCCGGCGCTTCCTTCTCAAAGCAGCTCATGTGCGAAGACACAGGCATAAGCTATGAAGAACCTTCACCTAATAGTTTTTCATTTAACTCACCTTACGGCGCATGTTCCGTGTGCAAAGGGTTGGGAAGTGTTTACCAGGTAAATCCTGAAGGAATAATCCCTGATTGGAACCTTAGTATTAATGAAGGTGGAATAGCGCCGCTGGGCGAAGAAAGACAGGCTTACGTTTTTAAACAGGTGCAGCAGTTAGCGAAAAAACATAAGATAAATTTAGATAAGCCTTTAAAAGATCTTCCAAAAAATTCACTGAATATTTTGTTGTATGGGAAAGAAGAAGCCAATACAGATGATACCGTTCAATTTGATTTAAACGAAACTATTATTAATGAAAATGAAAGCGACGGAAGTGATACAAAAACATATTATAACACAGAGTATGAAGGGATAGTAAATATGATAAAACGTTGGTTCTCTTCAGCCACAACCAGCGAAGGAATGAGAGCATGGGTTGAAAAATATTTTCAATTAAAAACCTGTATAAGCTGCAATGGTAAAAGATTAAAAAAAGAAAGCCTGTGGTTCAAGATAGATGGTAAAGATATTTCAGAGTTAAGTGAGCTGAATCTTGATAAACTAATGCTGTGGTTTGTTGGAATTGAAAAGCGGTTGAATAACCGTCAGAATATAATTGCTAAAGATATTTTAAAAGAGATAAGAGAACGTTTACAATTTTTGTTAGATGTTGGCCTTACTTATCTTCCTATGAACAGGGCCTCTAAAACCCTTAGTGGCGGAGAATCTCAGCGTATAAGGCTGGCTACTCAAATAGGTTCGCAGCTTCAGGGCATTACTTATATATTGGATGAGCCGAGCATTGGTTTACACCAGAGAGATAACCAGCGATTGATTGAAGCTTTGAAAAATTTGCGCAACATTGGCAACAGTGTTTTAGTAGTAGAGCATGATAAGGATATAATGCTTGCTGCAGATTATCTTATTGATATTGGCCCAGAAGCAGGAAAGCATGGGGGAGAAATTGTTGCCGCCGGTTTACCGAAGGAATTATTGAAATTAAATACGGTTACCTCTTCTTTCTTAAACGGGCATAAAAAAATTGCTGTACCAGACCATAGAAGAAAGGGCAATGGCAAAGTTTTATCAATACATGGGGCATCGGGGAATAATTTAAAAAATGTTGACGCCTCATTCCCTTTGGGCAAATTTATTGGTGTTACGGGGGTGAGCGGCAGCGGTAAATCTACTTTGATAAATGAAACACTTTATCCATTACTCAGCAAGCATGCCTTCAATAGCAAAATGACTGCATTGCCATTTAAAACTATTGACGGACTTGAATATATTGACAAGGTTATAGAAATAGATCAATCACCAATTGGCAGAACTCCGAGAAGCAACCCTGCGACCTATTGCGGCTTTTTTACTGATATAAGAACACTATTCGCCGCTGTGCCAGAGGCTAAAATCCGGGGGTATACCGCAGGCCGGTTTTCTTTTAATGTAAAAAGTGGCAGATGCGATGTATGTGAAGGCGGGGGTATGAAAGTTATTGAAATGAATTTTTTGCCGGATGTATATGTTCATTGCGAAAAATGTAATGGCAAAAGATATAACCGGGAAACCCTGGAAATAAGATACAAAGGAAAATCAGTCAGTGATGTACTTGATATGACGGTTGAAGAAGCGGTTGAATTTTTTACTAATGTTCCCTATATCTATCGTAAAATAAAAGTATTGGAAGAAGTTGGGCTTGGTTATATTACGCTGGGGCAAAGCGCTGTAACTCTTAGTGGAGGCGAAGCTCAGAGAGTTAAACTTTCTACTGAATTAAGTAAAAGAGATACAGGCAAAACATTTTACATACTTGATGAACCTACCACTGGGTTGCACTTCCAGGATATACAGCATCTTGCTGATGTATTAAACAAATTGGTTGACAGGGGAAATACCGTGCTGGTAATTGAGCATAATATGGACATAATAAAAATTGCGGATCATATAATTGATATCGGGCCGGAAGGCGGCGATGAAGGAGGTAAAATTCTCTTTGAGGGAACTCCTGAAGAACTTATAGATAATAAAGAAAGCTATACAGCCAGGTTTTTAAAACAGGAGTTATTTAAATAAAAAACAGAGCATGTAATAAAATTAAATTTCGTGGTTTCAGAGGTTACAATACACAATGTGTATGCCTTCCATGGGTTAATTTTATTTGCTCTGTTTTTTACTTTTCAAATCGTACATAAATAACGATTTTCTTTTTTATTTATTGCATCGGATATATTATGTTGCATAATTCAATCTTATTGCGGGCAATATAAATGCATCCATCTTTTATCTTTGCTTTTATGACTTCTTCCATTTTTTATTATAATAAAGCAAAAGTAATACAAGCTTTACGCTATCATTTTATCACACGCAAAGAAATAAGGATAATGATGATCCTCGTAAATGTTTTTGCTATAACTTCTGCAGCGCTTTTCTTTTTTAAAAAGATTTCACCGATGGCTTTTCTTATGGGATCAGTTTTGTGGTTTGCTATTATGATAGCATTTTGGTTTATACTGCCCTATGGTATTTATAAAAAAGCGCAAACCTTTAAAGATCATTTTTCTGTAACCCTTAGTGATAAACACTTGTTTTTAGAAAATGAAAGAGGAAGTAAAAGCTGGCCATGGTCGGCCTTTAGCAGTATTAAAGAAAGCCCCTATTTTTTTCACCTGTACTTTGATGCCCGTTCTTTTTTTCTCATACCAAAAGAAGCCTTTGCAATAGAAACTATAAGTGAGGTAAGAAGAGAACTTAAATTAAAAATTGAAAATCAGTAAGCAGTTCAAAATTATAGACGGGAAATAAAAACTTACTCTAACATAGTTTTTTTTCCATTATGTAATGAGGTATGGTGATTTCTTCAAATTCATCACCAGCAACTTTATATCCTAATTTTTCATAAAAGTGTATAGCAGTTTTGCGGGCATGCATAATCATTTGTTTATAGCCTGAATCTCTTGCTACGTTCTCAGCAAAATTAAGCATAGTGGCCCCAATGCCCTTCCCCTGCAGGTTATTTTGAACCGCCATCTGGCGCAGCCTGATGCTATCATTATTTATCTTTGTCAGCAGGCAACATCCAAGCATTTTATCTTCTTCAAATGCACCAATTAAAATATCGTCTTTTTCTTTTTCTAATTCCTCTTTTTTAAAAGACAATCCTAACGGCTTACGAAGAATTTCATTTCTCAGATCAACCATTTGCCTGTATTCAACTGTGCCGTGATCTATTTGTTTAATTGGCATAAATGTTTTTGCAAGCTTTTTAAGTTGAAATAAATATACAATAATTATTGATTGTGAAGTATCCTAAATCTGCAAATCTAATCTGTTCAAAAGATCATCCTGGCTTTTTAAATGTGCTTTTGGCAGAATTTTTTAATGACCCAAAAAAAATTATGGAGGGTACAAATATTAAACATACACTTGCAGGATAAATTTATTCCCTTTATAAATATGCATTTGAATAAGTGTTACTGAAAGGCACTAATTTGCCCGTTATGGATAAAAAGATCACAACCATTATTTTTGATTTGGGAGGCGTACTTATTGATTGGGACCCCCGATATGTATACAGGACTATTTTTGACGATGAAGAAAAAATAACCTGGTTCTTTGAAAATATCTGTACTCATGAGTGGAACGAAAAACAAGATGCCGGCAGATCTTTAAAGGAAGCAACAGAAGAATTACTTGCCAAACATCCGGAATATGAAAATGAAATAGTTGCTTATTATGGCCGGTGGGAAGAGATGCTTGGAGGCCCGATACACGACACAGTTGAAATATTCCGCACATTAAAGGCGATAAATAAATACCGGTTTTACGCACTTACCAACTGGAGTGCAGAAACATTTCCTGTAGCATTGCAACGGTATGATTTTTTGCAGTGGTTTGATGGAATAGTTATGAGTGGGGAAGAAAGAACAAGAAAACCTTTTGCCGAAATATACCAGCTTTTACTCACCCGTTTTAATGTGGATCCCGCAGAAGCAATTTTTATAGATGACAGTATCCGTAACATAAAAGGCGCAGAAGAAGCAGGAATTGAGGGAATACATTTTCAATCGCCGCCACAATTATTAAGCACATTAAAGCAAAGAGAAATTATATAAAATAAGTAGCCGGTTTTTAGTTGTGGGTTTTAAATGATTTATTGTACTCACACTTTTCTTTTTCTAATAAATTTTTCATGAATGTGTATGATGTAATTATAATCGGTGGCGGCCCCGCCGGCCTGAATGCAGCAGTAGTATTAGGCCGCTGCAGGCGCAACGTTTTATTGTTTGATCATGGTAAGCAACGTAACAGGTTTTCTCATGGTATGCATAACTATCTTACCCGTGACGATGTTTTACCAACAGATTTCCTGACTATCTCCAACAAAGAAGTAAAGAAATACGGTGTAAAGATTTTACGTAAAGAAGTTAAGTATGCCAGGAAGAAAGAAGAAATTTTTATAATCAGGGATGCGGATAGTAAAATTTATCATTCCAAAAAGTTAATACTGGCAACAGGCCTTACAGATATTTTGCCGAAAATCAAAGGTGCAGAAGATTTCTATGGCAGCTCAATGTTTCATTGCCCTTATTGCGATGCATGGGAAGTAACAGGCAAAAAGCTGGGCGTATATTCAAAAAACAAAAGTGGCATTGAGGTAGCTTTAACCCTTAGTACCTGGAGCGACGATATTACCTTATACACTGATGGCAGAAACTATGTAAGATCAAAGGATCAGCAAAAGCTGGATGAAAAAAATATAACAGTTGTAAATGAGCGTGTATTATGTTTAAAAGGGAATAAAGGGAAATTAAAAAACATAGTTTTAAAGAATGAAGAAATGCTTCGCTGTGATGCACTTTTTTTCTCTAACGGGTATGAGGTTCAATCTGACCTGGTTGAAAGCCTCGGTTGTAAACTCGGAAAGAACAATTTAGCAATAACAAACAGATTTCAACAAACTAATATACCTGGTTTATATGTGGCTGGCGATGCTTCAAGAGATATGCATTTTGTTGTAGTAGCTGCCGCAGAAGGAGCAAAGGCCGGAGTGTACATTAATAAAGAATTATTAAGTGAAACCTTTTAGTGTTTATTACCGATTACTGAATGTGCCTTTGACATAGCCCCCACTTAAACTTTAGTATTTTTACATAAATGCAAAAGACAAATTATCCAGTTGAAAAAATACTTTCCAATTTAAAAATTGAATCGCTTAATCAAATGCAGCTTGCTTCAATTGAAGCTATTGAAAGTAACAACAATATCATTCTGCTCTCCGCAACTGGCTCCGGAAAAACACTTGCCTATTTACTACCTCTTTTAAAATTTACTGAAAACTCTGGTAAAACGCAGGTACTGATAATTGTGCCTTCCAGGGAACTTGCGCTGCAGATTGAGCAGGTGTTTAAATCAATGAAAACATCATTTAAAATAACCTGTTGCTATGGTGGCCATTTGCGGGAAACGGAAGAGAACAATTTACTGCAGCCTCCTGCTATATTGGTAGGTACCCCCGGCAGGCTGGCAGATCATATCCGGAGAGGCAATATCACCCTGGATTCTATAGAAACCCTGGTGTTAGATGAGTTTGATAAATCTTTGGAATTAGGTTTCAGCGAAGAGCTTTCATTTATT
>JBDSAQ010000222.1:0-3160 GCA_039922095.1 Ginsengibacter sp.
CAAATGCTTCTTCAAAATTTTTATTGATAACAATCTTTTGTTTCGTTTTAATAAGATGTTGTCTTAATTTATCGAGTGGCCGGGCTTCGAGGTAAAATCTTTTTCCATTTTCTATCACATATTTAAAATGTTCCATTCCTTTTTCTATATCAAGATTGGCAATGATAACTGCCTGCGCCTTAAAAAGGTCACGGATACGATCTCCGACAAGATCATAAATTGACTGAATATCCAACTCATGTGCAAGGCCTTCCTGCACACTATTGATAACCGCTAATTCGGCAGTGCGCTGTTCTGTTTCTTTTAGCAGGCGGGTAGTTTCATCAAATAGCCTTGCATTCTCCAGGGCCACACTCATACTATTAACGAGTGTAGAAAGAAGGCTTATATCTGAATCGGAAAATGCATATTCATGATCAAGGTTTTGTAAACTAATAATGCCTTTTACTTCACCTGCAACATTCATGGGAACATAGATCTGGGATTTTGGTATTTCCCCTATGAGAACCTCATTGTTATAATTATGCATTGCCCGCTCTACATTATGATTGTTGACCAACAATTCCCCTGTTTTAATAACATGTTTTCTAAACCCGTTAGGCTCTCTTGGCCCAAGCATTGTCCGGTCACCTTTTTCAAACGCATATTGATCTTCTATAAGATTTTTATTCTTATCATAGGTTACAATATCAATTACCTGTGCGTTGAATATCTCTCTCATTTTTTCACCTACCATTTCATAGATTCCCTGTATATCCATTTTTGCAACAAGACTTTCCTGCACACTGTTTATCACAGCCAGTTCAGCATTTCTTTGTTTAGTTTCCTTAAGTAAGTGATTTGTTTCATCAAACAGGCGGGCACTTTTTAAGGCCACGCTCATGCTATTTGCTAATGTAGTAACGAGGTTTACATCTGAATCAGTAAACGCATTTTCGCTGTCAAGATTTTGTAAGCTGATAACTCCGATCACTTTTCCATCAGCATTCATCGGCGCATATATTTGCGATTTGGGCGTTTCGCCTATCAGGACCTCATTATTAAATTTCAACATCTCCTCATCCACATTAGAATTATGTAACAACAGTTCACCTGTTTCTATCACATGTTTTCTAAAGCCCTTTGCTTCTCTTGCACCAAGTAATGTTCTATCGCCTTTTTCAAAAGAGTATTGATCTTGAATAGTATTTTTTTCATGATCATAAGTAACGATATCAATTACCTGGGCTTTAAATATTTCACGCAATTTCTCTCCAACGAGTTCATAAATAGATTGCATATCCATTTGCGCCGCCAGGCCTTCCTGCACACTGTTTATCACCGCCAATTCATCTTCTCTATGTTTTAGCTGGGCAGTAAGTTCTGCAACAGCTTTTTCAAGTTCTGAAACGTGGGCCTCTTTTGTAATCATGAGTTTGTAGTACACTTTTTAATAAAACAACAGGAAGCTTAAATAAAGCTGCAAAAGATTTTCATAATTAGTGGAATAGTTATCAGGATAAATAAACGGTGGGTAAATATAATAAAATCTTTAATTAATATGCCCGGTTCCTCAGGCGGATGATAAGTCTCTGTCACTTTCGATTCCACTTAATATCAAACTCAATTTAAATTATACCATCTCTATCTTCGCAGGAATCAAAAAAAGCAGAACGCAATTCTATCCAATCTTTTGTAATATTTTTCTTATTTTATTAGGTATGCTCATGGGGAGGAATGTTCATTATGTTAGCATTATATCTGTTAAAAACAATTTGTATTTTAAAGTGCAAACTCATACTATCTATCTTTGCGTAAATGAAAATAAATCTATTTAATATTATTCATTTAAGCGCAGCATTCTTATTTACTTACGGCACATTATTTTCATGTACTGAAAGTGAAAGATCAATTAAACAGGATTTCATGGAACAAGCCACAACAGATACAATCCATTTAGATACGGCAACTTTTGGTACTGGTTGTTTCTGGTGTACAGAAGCCATTTTTCAGCAGTTGGAAGGAGTTGTAAAGGTTACCAGCGGATATAGCGGCGGCCATGTAATTAACCCCACTTATGAGCAGGTTTGCGATAAAACCACAGGCCATGCTGAAGCCTTGAGCATTGAATTTGATAGGAACAAAATAAGCTTTGATGATCTGCTCAAAGTTTTTTGGCAAAGCCATGACCCTACTACTTTAAACAGGCAGGGGAATGATGTAGGACCGCAATATCGCAGCGCCATTTTTTACCATACACCGGAACAAAAAGAAAAGGCAGAAGTATATAAAGAAGAGCTTGATGAAAGCGGTGCCTGGGATAAGCCAATTGTTACAGAAATTTCAGCATTTAAAAATTTTTATCCCGCAGAAGATTATCATCAGAATTATTATAAAAACAATGGGGGGCAGCCCTATTGCTATTATGTGATACGGCCCAAAGTGGAAAAATTTCAAAAAGTATTTAAGGACAAATTAAAAAAATAAACCCTGTTAGGCTGTTTAAAAAATAGTTTATGAAAAAATTTATTGTTCTCTCTGGTAGTTTGTTTTTAACTATCTCTTCTTTTAGTCAACGATTTAGTGCATCACTTGATCTTCAAATGAGTTTACCCCAGGGGGAATATAAAACAGCAAACCCAGATGCAGGTATTGGTGGCAGGGGTAATCTTTTTTATAAGCCTGGCAAAAATATACCGGTTAAAATAGGCCTTGAGCCCGGCATGCAGGTTAAAGGAAGCACCAGTCAGTATTTTTCAGGATATATAAATGGTTTTTATGACGACTTTAAAGTATCTGCCTCCAATAACATTGCTTCTTTAATGTTTTTGGTGAGGCTGCAACCGGAAAAACAAGGAAAGATTAAACCATTTATAGATGCAATTGCAGGATGGAATGTATTTTTTTCTACCGTAACTGTTGAAAGACTCACTTATTTTAGTGATTATAATTCTTCTTATTCAAACTCATCAAAAGCTAAATGGGCTTTTACTTATGGAACTGCCGCAGGTATAGATATACCATTAAATAAGAGAGACGACGTTGGGTTTGAAATTAAATGCGCTTACCTTTTTGGCAGTAATACCACTTACTTAACTTATCCGCGGATTGATAATACAGGTGAAGTTTTCTTTAATGAACAAACATCTACAACTGATATGATAATTCCCCAAATTGGTGT
>JBDSAQ010000223.1:0-5252 GCA_039922095.1 Ginsengibacter sp.
GGCAGAAGATAAAGATGGCAAATTATATTTTGTAAGCCCGGAAGAGAAGATAAGTGAAGGAAGTTCTGTTACATGATGAAAGTAGTTGATAAAATACTTGAGTGGGAAAATGCGGGAAAAACAAAGCTTTTAAGCGTTGGCTATAGTTTGAGGCCTCCTGAATTATTGTTTAAAAAGATAGAAGATGAAGAGGTAAGCAGACAAGTTGAAAAGTTAGAAAGTAATAAGACACTAAGTAAGAATGACAACCAGCAAGGGGCTGATATTGATAAAGAAAAAAATAAATTAATGGAACAAAATAAAACACCAGATACTCCATCTTCTTCTCCATCTTCTCCTCCCTCTTCTTTGCCCGCCGGGATGACCCGGTCGGACGGGGAGATGGCCGGGGGGAGCCCAATCGCTTTCGAAGACTTTGCAAAAATTGATTTGAAAGTAGGAACAATTATTACTGCAGAAAAAGTAGAGAAGGCCGACAAGCTTTTAAAGCTTGAGATTGATCTTGGCTTTGAAAAAAGAATTATAGTTTCCGGAATTGCATTGCATTTTAAATCCGAAGAGATAATAGGTAAGCAGGTTGTTGTTGTTGCTAATCTTGCTCCAAGAAAAATGAGAGGAATAGAAAGTAATGGAATGATATTAATGGCAGAAGATAAAGATGGCAAATTATATTTTGTAAGCCCGGAAGAGAAGATAAGTGAAGGAAGTTCTGTTACATGATACTTGAAGAGATTGCAGGCAAAACTTTCTATAATACTTTAACCTTGAACAATCTTTCTTCTTATCGATATAAGAAGCAATACCACCTAATATCCACTTGGATAACAGATGATTAACACTGAAACAGAGAAATGCAAATTTTAAATATCCGGCTATCAAATATTTTTTTGCATTTCCACATAATCATGTAACACCTCATTTTTGTGCAGCGGCCCCATTACAAAGAGTACAATAAAAACGCCAATAAAGGCTATGATGCCGTAACCAACAAATAAATAATTATAGGCCGTTTGATAATTTATGCTGGCAGAAATTTTAGCTACCGTAAGCCCTGATAAAGACTGGAAAACTGCTCCGCCCAAACCTGCACCCACGCATGCAAGCCCCCAAACTGAGGCTGCTGCTGTTTTTGGAACCACATCTGCGGGAAAGGCCAATGAATTTGCATTGTAAGCAGTGAAGCCAAAACCGGAACAACCAAAAATAATAAGGGCGGACATTGGGGTAGTAACAATTAGCGGCGCAAGCAAAAGGGGTAAGCCCATAATGCATCCTGCAATGGCGACTGCCAGTTTCCTGGCCTTTGGTATAGGCACTCCCCGTTTAATAATAAATTGCGTAAAGTATCCTCCAATTATATTTCCCACATCTGCCATTATAAAAGGAATAATAGCAAACCAGCCTATTTGTTTCATGTTCCAGTGATGTACATCGGCGAGGTACCTGCCAATCTAGAAAGTAACAAAGTACCATACAGGATCTAAAAATATTTTGGAGAGCGTGAAGCTGCGTACAAAGCGTGTTTTTAAAAGCTTTAGTGGTGGGATGATCCTGGGCTTTTTTATTTCTGCTGACGTGCCGGGTACATAATAGCTAAACCAGAACAGGGCTACCCACAAATAACCAAAAACAGCTAAAATAATAAAAGTGTATTGCCAGCCATAACTGATGCTTAGGTATGCAACAAGTGGTGGTACGATAATAGCTCCCAGGGCAGCTCCACTATTAAAGATCCCGGAAGCTGTTGAACGTTCGTGAGGAGGAAACCATTCTGCAGTAAGCCTTATGGCGGCAGGCCAGTTACCTGCCTCGCCAATTCCTAATAAAAACCTGCAGATGCCAAATTGCAAGGGGGTTACAACAAATGCATGCAACAATCCTGCAGTTGTCCAAAAGGCCATGCATAATGAATAGCCAAGCCTGGTACCTAACCTGTCAATAACAAAACCGGAAAATGCGTTTGACAACATATAGGCTACAAAAAAAGCAGTACCCAAATATCCAAATGCATCATCAGGAATTAACTTACGCAAAGGACCATCAGCGCTCAGGTAGTTAAAAGATAAACGATGTACATAATTTAGTACTGTCGCCAGGAATGCAAGTCCTACCATCACCCAACGCATGCGAAGTGGCTTTTTGTAGTCAATGGTCATTGGTCAGTTATTAGTTGTCATTAGTCAGTGGGTCAATAGTCATTTGTTATTTGTTATTTGTTGAAAATATGTATGCGTAAAATAAGTTGACGTATTTTTTATAATGGTTCAAACAAAATTGATTGTTTATTAAAGGACTTCATTCAGCTTTACTGTATAACATCATTTATTTAAGGCTTTCAACATACTAACCATTGACCATTGACTATTAACTAAGAAAATTGTCTAAAGCGTTTTAACCTCTATCATTTTTTCTTCTTCTTTGGAGATCCTTATTGAATTGCTTAACGCCCTGCCTAACCCATCCCATTGAATATTCATCACATCCCCCTGTTCTAAACGGATACCATTGCCAAAACTAAAAGCATCTGCTCCAAAAAAATGTACATGCGCCTGTAACGGAATTCTGTGAGAGGGATATTTAAAATGATGATACTCCAGGTTTTCCAAACTGTGCGCCATATTTTTTTGCCCGGAGTTGATATCTGAAGACCACAATACTTTTTCGTTTCTCAACACAGTTACTGTTCCTTTAAATTCATCAAACCCTTTGTCTATGGACAGTTCGGGGCCAATAGCACACTGGCGCAATTTGGAAGGCGCCAGGTATAGATAATTCTTTTTCTCCATTATGTGATCGGAAAATTCATTGCCGGTAGTAAACCCAATTCTCCATGGCTGGTTCTCTTCATCAATTATATAAACACCAACTATCTCGGGCTCTTCTCCTCCATCATTTCCGAAGGGAGGCACTTCAAGCGTTTGTCCATGTCCTCTGAGAATAGCGCCATTGCCTTTATAAAACCATTCGGGTTGAATGCCTGCTTCCCCTTTCTCCGGGAAGCCGCCTTCTACTCCCCATTGATACATTACAATACTATCATTAGGTTTATCGCCGGCAGACTGATGCATCATTTGGCGATTAAGGGCGCTATTCTTATGTGTTAATCCTGTCCCTGAAACAACGCACCCAAAAATGTTATCCGGGTTATCAAAGCAAGGCAGGAGTTTCCATTCATCTTCTCCTTTATAAATGGAAGAGTAATCCAAAATGTTATCAGATAGTTTTGAAGTTATTATTTCAACAATCTTCTTTTTTAAACGTATGGCTTCAAGTGCCAAATGATAAACAGAAAGCACATCGTTTAATAATATTAAAGATGGTTCTTGTACCAGGGCTACACGCCTTCCATCCTGCGGATGTGTAAGCTGAACTAATCGTTTACTTTCATTATTCATATTTCAAAATGATATTATAATTAAAGAGAATTACTGCGCCACCCATCCACCATCTATTGAAAAGCAGGCTCCTGTTACAAAGCCGGATGCAGGGCTGGACAGATACAATGCAATGCCACCGATCTCGTGCAAATCTCCAAAGCGTCCCAGGGGTACCGAGGAAATAAATGCTTTGTATTTTTCCGGGTCATTCATAATCGGGAGATTTATATCTGTTCCAAAAGGTCCGGGCAGAAGAGCATTTACATTAATACCATCTTTGGCTACTTCCATCGCAAGCGTTCTGGTTAATTGCAAAATAGCTCCTTTACTGGTGGCATATGGCGTACGGTTAGCCATACCAATTAATGATAACATAGAACCGATATTAATGATTCTTCCCCACCCATTCTTTTTCATAACAGGTATTACTGCACGGCAAGCCAGCCAGGAGCCTGTTACATTAACAGACATTACTTTATTGAAATCATCTAATGACAGGCCATCTATTGCTCCCCTGATATTAATACCGGCAGAGTTAATAAGTATATCAATTTTTCCAAAGTGTTCTATTGTTTCGTCAACTGCCTTCTTTACACTCTCTTCTGACGCTACATCACAAAAAATATTCATACAGTCAACTCCATAAGTTGATTTAATTATTTCAGCAGATTCAACACTGGCTTTATCATCTCTTGCTGCAATAGAAATATTTGCCCCGGCTTCGGCCAGCGCTTTAGCCATTGCAAAACCAAGGCCCCGGTTGCCACCTGTTATCAATGCAGTTCTTCCATGTAATTTAAAAAGATCTAATATACTTTGTTCCATGAATTGGTTGGTTTAGGTTTAAGGTTCTGCTTATTGTTAAGTTCTTAATTTCCAAATAACAAATGACTCAATAAATAAGCTACTCAATAATATTAAAATTCTCTAAGCCCTCAGTTTTCAATGTAAGGCCCACACCGGGTTTGGTATCATCTAACTGAAGCTTGCCATTTTCTGCAATCGCTTCTCCATCAAAAATATACCAGAACATTTCGTTGCCTACTTCAATTTCTGTTTGAGGAAAATACTCAGCCATCGGCGATGCAAAAGAACTCATCACCACATGGAGATTGTGCATTTGTCCGCCATGCGGAATTACTTCAATACCATGCACTAAAGCCATAGCACATATTTTTTGCGCTTCTGTAAATCCGCCAACACGGTTAGTATCAAACTGAAATATATCTAAAGCTTTTGCCTGTATTAAATCATGAAATCCATATCGTGTATATTCATGCTCGCCGCCGGAGAGCGGTATGTCCGAGGCTTGTTTCAGCTTTGCAAAGTTGTGAATCTCATCAGGCAGTAATAACTCTTCAACCCATCTAAGATTGTAAGGCTCTAATAGTTTAAGTAATTGTTTTGCATATGCATAATTAAAACCCATGTATGCTTCAAGCATAATATTTATATCATCGCCAACAGCTTCACGAACCACTTTTACCATCTCCACATTTTTCTTCATACCCTTAATGCCTTCGGTTAGCGGATAGCCACAACGCAATTTCATCCCGGTAAATCCTGCTGCTTTATAATGCACCGCTTCTGCCTGCAGGCTATCAAGATCACGGGTGTACAACCGACTGTAGTATGTTTCTATATACGCCTTCGTTCTCCCACCCATCAACATGAATACAGGTTGATTCAATGCCTTTCCTTTAATATCCCATAAAGCAATATCCAATGCACTGATAGCAGCCAGGACGGCGCCTTTACGCCCATAAGCAATGCTCGACCGGTACATTTTTTCAAAGAGGTACTCTGTGTTCAGCGGGTTTTCATTTACCAGTAGTGATCTTAATTTGGCGTCAATGATTTGTTTGGTTATATCAG